>JAPOIQ010000002.1 GCA_029978815.1 bacterium | reverse complement strand
CGGCCAAGAAGGCAGCTGCGAAGAAGGTTGCTAAGAAGGCTCCGGCCAAGAAGGCAGCGAAGAAGCGCTAACTTCTTTCAACTCATTATGAATGTCGAACTGGCGGGGTCATTGGCCCCGCCAGTTTCGCGTCCGTTACAGATTGCTCATGAGGTGAAACGCTTCGGCAGCCTGCATTTCAAATGGTTGGCCAATCTCCGCAAGTCGTGTCGTCATACGTGCTCGAAACTCAGCAAGCCCGTCCTCGTCCACTGCTTTCATCGTCGATTCGAATTGGCTGACGTGAGCCTCGAGGGCGTGAAGTTTGATCTGAAATGAGGATGTGACATCTTCGATGTGATTGACCTCGTCTGCTTCCCACAGCAAAAGATGCTGCGGCCGGTGGGGTTCCAGCGCATGCTCTGGATGGAAATGTGGATCTCGAGCCGCAACAATTGCGTCGCAAACAAGCCGTCCGGTTTCCCGATGGTCAGGATGGAGTCGGTATCGCTTCCAAGGATCATGAGACAGCACCACCTCAGGTTTGACGGTTCGAATCACTCGAGCGACCAACGAACGGCCATCAACATCTGCAACGAGTTCACCATCAACCCGTCCAAGCCAATACACGTAATCGCTGCCCGCTCCGCCAAGGCGTTCATGGGCATCAATCTGCTCAAGTCGGCGACGCTCGATGAGGAGTTGAGTGTCGGCATTCGCATCCCACGTACCCTTTGAGCCGTCTGTCATCACGAAGTGATGTATTTCGCAACCTAGGTTCGCCCATTTTGCGAGAGTTCCCCCACATCCGAACTCAACATCATCCGGGTGGGCACCAATCGCAAGCGCGACCTTTGGTACTTCAAGGTTGCTCGTTGTAGATGAATGATGTTGTGCAACGGGCGGCTGACCGGGTTCATTAGCGTTCATCGTGTTAGCTCCTTTGTTGCGGTGTCGGCGAGCGGGTGAGTGAGGTCGAGTGGAGTGTCGACGTCGAGGCCCAATTCATGATGGTGAATAAGGCGAAGAGGAATCTTTCGTTCTAGGGCAATGGAGTTCGCCTCTTTAAGGTGCCGCCGAAATGAGTTTTTGCCGTAGCTGAAACGAAACTCAATGTCGATAGGTAGGGCGAGAACATTTGTCCCGTCACGCTGGTGATCAGGCACGATCGTGATCCCAGGAAGTCCACAGATCGTTGGTAGTGACCGTGGCTGCGGTACGTCGGAATGAACGACAACAAGTTGAGTTTTGTTGAGGTCTCGTGCCCACATGCGAGCGGCCTCTGCGGCGTTGTCGAGACCAGGAGTTTCGGGTCGCAACACGTCAACGTTGCAGGATCTAGCCCAACGCTCCACTTCTGCGTCATTCGTCACGACGACGACGTGAAACGACGCGAGAGCGTTCAGCAAGTTGTCTGACATTCGTCGAGCAAGTGTGCCGCGCTCCTCGGTGCTGAGAGTTGGTGAGAGACGTTCTTTTCCACCAGCAAATGAGCGAATCGGCACCGCGATGGCGACTGCTTGTTCCCCTGCTGGTATTGACATCTCCACAGCGTAAGGCGATTTGGACGGTGTACGCCTGCTGAAGAACCTGTTGACTGGAGGGGTGGAGCCTCTTCGACAGTTTCTTGCGAGTCCCGTCACCATCGGTGTTACCGGAATGTCGTGGTGGGCTGAGATTGCAACCGACGGATCCATCGTTACCTCTGATGATGAGCGAACTCTTGGCTTCCATGTCGCTGCTGAAGATCGGTGGCATCATGGGCCACAAGAATCAGGTGTGAGGCAGGTGCGTCGCGACGGCGTCCCGGTCGTTGAAACACGGATGCGGGTTCCAAATGGTGACATCGTGCAAACCGTTTTCGCCACTGCACACCGGGGCGGCATGGTCATCATCGACTTCTATAACGACTCGCCGGTTCCTGTCGCGATCGGCATCGACCGCGGTGATGTCGTCATCGACTCGGTAGCAGCGGTTGGTTCGGTCGCTGGAGCCGACCTTGGCTCAGACGCTGTTGCAATCTCGCTTGGTCACCACACGAGTACCCGTGTGGCTCTCGTCCCACGTGGAGTATCAGCAGATCGATCATGGTTTGACGGTGCTCCAACGGCAGATGCTGTCGTTGCGGGTTGGAAAACCATTGTCGACCGCGCTGGTCGAATGGAGCTTCCGCCGGGTGTCTCGGGTTCGTCGATTTCTGATGCGGTTGTTGGGGCCCGGTGTGCGTGGCTACTCGGTGAACTTGTTGACGCCAACGACGATCCGGTGAGCGCGCTGCTCGAATGGGATCAACTGTGCCGAATGGGTGAGCGGGCAGAGCCTCTGGTTGACGATGTTGCCCATGCGGTTGAGCGTGTCGCTCGCAAACATCTGTCTGGGGCATCGATGGCGTTGTCCGCAGCCGAGAGGATCCTTCTCAAGGCAGAGGAATCTCGGGCAGCAAGTGATGTACGCGAGATCGGCGAACGTTTGGTGGGAACTACTTCCTTGCGGAGTGATTCTCTTGCGACAGCTGTGCGGACATTTGAAGAACGCCTCGCCGCACCAAATGGAGGCACTGTAGAGATCCTTGGTGAGGGGCTTCCAAATGATTGGTCCCTCCAGCCGATTGAGGTATTCCATCTGCCTGCCACGGCGATGGCAACCGTTTCATATGCGGTGAGGTGGCACGGGCTTCGTCCCGCCATCGTGTGGGAAGTTGAAGGCGGTGAAGCCGCATTGTGCGCTCCGGCACTGGATGCGAATTGGTCATCGAGCGATGCAAAAGGCGAGACATTGCTCGCTCACACCGCTGAAGTCGTTGAGACCTAAGATCACGCCATGAGTACTCCCAGTAGCCTCAGCTCACTTCGTCTCACAGAGTGGACATCGTGTGGGGGCTGTGCAGCAAAATGGGGGGCCTCGTTGTTGTCTGATCTCGTGTCAGATCTCCCGCAATCGTCTGATCCTGCTCTCGTCGTCGGGCTCGCTCCGTTCGATGATGCTGCGGTGTATCGGGTGAGCGATGAGGTCGCAATGGTCTCCACCACCGATTTCTTTCCTCCGCTCGTCGATGACCCATCCGACTTTGGTGCAATTGCGGCGGCGAATGCATGTAGTGACGTCTTCGCAATGGGCGCATCTGTGGTGATGGCGATCAATGTCGCCGCATTCCCAGAAGACTTTCCTCGTGATGCGATTGCTGCGATCTTCGCTGCCGGTGCGGAAGTCGTTGCTGAGGCAGGTGGAACCGTTGCTGGTGGTCACACGATCAGAAACCCTGAGCCGATCTACGGGCTTGCAGTACAAGGCGTAGTTCATCCCGATCGGGTGCTTCGAAAATCAGGTGCGAAACCGGGAGATGTCGTTGTGCTGTCGAAACCTCTCGGTACCGGTCTCTCGCTTGCAGGTGGATCGCATGCCGACCAGGCGGTAGCGATCTCTGGAATGAAGGCGGTGAATCGCAAAGCCTCAGAACTTCTTGTCGCCGCCGGCCAGTCTGTTCATGCAGTGACCGATGTAACCGGCTATGGCCTTGCCGGCCACGGCTGGGAAGTTGCGCAACGCTCGGGGGTCCGTTTTGTCATCGATACAAGTGGACTCGAGATGTATCCGGGAGTGCTTCGCATTGCAGAGGACGGTGTACGAACAGGTGGTGACCCCCGCAATCGCGAATACGTAGAAGGTCATATAGAGACAATGGCCGATGAGGCGCAAGCCGCCGTCTGCTTCGACCCGCAGACGTCGGGCGGCCTCCTTGCCGCCGTCGAGCCTGACCTCGCAAATGAGTTGGTGAATCACGGATTCTGGCGTGTCGGTGAAATCGAAGCCGGTGCGCCAGGCATCGTGCTTGCATGAGCAAGCGGGGTGCTCCTCACGGGCCGGGCCTTCACCTTGAGAGGCCGTTCCTCGATGACGGACTTGTTGTTGCAGGCGTTGACGAGGTTGGCAAGGGCTCGTGGGCAGGGCCGTTGGTCGTTGGCGTTGCAGTACTCGGCGATCGGGCGACTCAAGGAGAGTTACCCGATGGAATGCGTGACTCGAAAGCCCTCACTGAGCGAACCCGTGAACGAGTATTCGATGGAATCGCAGATGCCTGCTCCCATTGGTCAACAGGTTGGGCTTCTGCCCGTGAATGCGATGAACTCGGCATGTCAGAAGCACAGCGTTTGGCGTGTCGTCGGGCGTTTGATGCCTTGCGGGTTGACGTTGACGTTGCGATCGTTGATGGAAGATGGGACTTTGTTTCCCCGGTCATCGGTGAGGTGGTGATGCAGGTAAAAGCCGATCGCGAGTGCGCAAGTGTTGCCGCCGCTTCGGTACTTGCAAAAGTGACTCGCGACCGGCATATGCGTGATCTGGCTGGTCATCATCCGCATTGGGCATTCGCGTCGAATAAGGGTTACCCATGCGCGCTACATCGGGCGGGGCTTCATGCATGGGGGCCGTCGATCGAACATCGGACGTCATGGGCCTTTATGGACAATCACGTGCCGTGGGGTGGAGCATCTCGACGTCAGCGTCGAGATGAGCAAGGCTCACTCTTTTAATTCAAGAGAGGCGGGCCGAGCGAGGTCAGGGGTGGACCGCTCGAGACCGCTGTTTGAGGATCACAGAACGAACCGTAATTCCAACAAAAAACATGATGATGTTGGTGAGTGCCATCGTTGCTGAGGCGGCGCTGCGCTGGTGGTAGCTGATGGTGAGGCCGATGTACGAACTCGCAATACCGATGATGATTGCAAAGAACATGATGCTGCTCACCCGACGAGCAAACAGTGAGGCGGTTGCAGGTGGAGCGATGAGAAATGCGAAGACCAAGAGACTCCCAACGGTCTCAAACGATGCAACGACAACCACTGCGATGAGGGTAAGGAGCGCGAGGTGGACGAGTCGGGGGCGAAATCCAGCAAGTGTTGCCTGGTCGATGTCAAAGGTGCCGAGGAGCAGCGCGCGATGTAGCGAGGCAATTGCGATCACAGTGACTGCGGCGACGATGGCAAGTGAAGTGATGTCGCTCTGATTCACCGATGTGATCGATCCAAATAGGAACCGGTTGAGATCGCCTGAACCTCCCGAGGCCGACATGATGACGACAGCAAGAGAGAGAAAGCCGACGAAGAGAATTCCGATTGAGGCATCATCGGGTAACGGGGAGGATGACTTCACAAGGTTGACTCCGCCGACCATTGCGAGAGCGGCGATGAGCGCTCCGAGCGAGGTATTCGCTCCGATGATCCAGGCAATTGCAATTCCCGGTAACACGCCGTGGGCGAGGGCATCACCAAGAAATGAGAGTCCTCGGAGGACTACCCACGTGCCGACGGTTGCGGAGCAGATCACAACAAGGCTTGCGGCGAGTACGGCATCTCGCATAAAGGCGTGTTCAGCGAGAGGGCTAATCCACCAGTCATATGGGCTTGTGAACCAGGTCATGGCGACTGTGTGACGCTCTGCAGTGCCGTGTGGATGGTGGTCGCATTCGTTCGCATGAGATCGATGTATGAGCGTCCGCTCTCTACGCCCGATGTCAACGACGCAGTGAGTAGGGGAATGACCTTAATGTTGAGTCTGTCGGCGAGCGCTCGAGAATCAGCATCGTTACTTTCAGCATCGCTAAAAATCGTGGTCACTCCGGTGTCGGTAATGAGTTCGGCAAGGGCTGCGAGGTCAGCGGCGTTTGCCTCGCTGCTGGTGTCGGCACCAGGTAGCACCGTTCCGATCACGGTGAGGTCGTAGCGATCTGCGAAATACCCGAGGGAATCGTGGTTCGTGACAATGATTCGCTCGCTGTTGGTGAGCGATGCGAACAGAGCTTCGATCTCACGATCGAGTTCGTGGAGGGAGTCGGTATACGCCTCGGCACATGACTCAATTTCATTGCGATCAAATCCTGATTCAACAGCGACTTCGATGATTGTTGGAATGGAGTCGATGACTCGTTGGGGGTCGAGCCAGATGTGCGGATCGAGCCCAGACTCAGAGTGTGCATGTTCGTCATTGGTGTACTCGTGTTCGTCTTCTTCGTCGTCGCCTTCTTCGTGACCATCATGTTCAGCGAGTGTGGGAAGCAGTTCGACAGCACTGGTTAATTCAACAACTCGAACCCCATCTACCTGGGCTGTATCGAGGATGCCGTCGAGACCTGACTCAAGTCCGAGGCCATTCGCAATGATCGCAGCAGACGCGTTGACATCAGCGCGAGTTGCCATTGAGGGCTCCCACGTGTGCGGATCGCTGCCGATTGGAATGAGAGAGGGAACGGCTTCGCCGCATAGCCCTGCCGAGGTGACATTTCCCCAAATACTCGCCGTGGCGAGGATCGAAGGGGGTTGACTCCCATTCGTGGGGCCTGTCGTGTCAGAACAGCCAGCGGCGAGGAGCGACGTCATTCCAATTGCAATGGCTGCATACGACACCCGTCTCCGATTAGGAATGAGAATCATTCTCAATACGATAGCATGATGTTGCTATGACCACATCGGCGACTTCCCGAGTGATTGGTGGAATTTCTCCTACCGCACCTCTTGTTCAATTACGCGAAACATGCATGCACTTCGGGTCACGAGTCGCGCTGGCTCCAACCGATCTCATCATCGATCACTTCAAGGCGGTTGCGGTCATCGGTGCCAATGGCAGCGGAAAAAGCACCCTCTTGAAACTCATTGCCGGGCTAGAGAAGCCAACCGATGGTGAAGTGACGGTCAACGGCTCAGTTGCATTTGTTGGCCAACATCAACACCAACACCAGTGGATGCCACTCTCGGTCGATGAGGTGCTTCGTATGGGGCGCTATCGCTCATTGTTAGGCCGTGTTCGTCGCGAAGACCGGTCGGCCATCGAGGAGGCAGCAGAACTCCTCGACGTCACTGATTTGCTAAAGCGTTCTTTTGGAGCGCTATCAGGTGGGCAACGACAACGTGTACTTGTGGCAAAAGCGGTTGCGACGCAGGCCGATGTGCTCCTGCTCGATGAGCCGATCACGGGTCTCGATCTGCCAAGCCAGCAAGTCATTCTCGACGTCATCGAAAGTCACGCAGCTCGAGGGGGAGCGACTCTGTATACAACGCACCATCTGGGCGAGGCTCGTCGAGCTGATCGCGTCCTGCTGCTCGCCGGCTGTGTGCTCGCCGACGGCATGCCAGGTGATGTGCTCGTACCCGAACTTCTCGCAGAGGCGTTCGGTGGACGAATGGTCGCCGGTGACGCTGTCGTCGTCGATGAACATCACCACCACGATGTCGATCCGCAGGGCATCGCCGCCGACCTGTCGGCACACCTTGAGGTGCATCATCACCATCATGGGCATGATCACCACCACGCTGAGGCCCGCGAAAACGATGGAGCAGCATCGTCATGAATGGCACTCGTGAAGGGCTCCACGACGCAGTTCGCAATCTCCTTCTGCGAGAGGGCAACGTGTACACTGCGAACCTGAAAACCATGGTTGACGTTCTTGCAGGCGATGGACCGCTCACTCTTACCGAACTCTTAGATCGCAGGGATGAACTCGCTCAAAGTTCCGCCTACCGGGGGCTCGGGGTTCTCATCGAGGCAGGAGCAGTTCGTCGAATTGTTCACGACAGTGATCACGCCCGTTATGAACTTGATGAGCAACTTACGGGGCACCACCATCACCATCTTGTGTGCACTGAGTGTGGTGTCGTCGTTGATGTGGAGTTACCTACCGAGGTCGAACACCTTCTCGACCGTTCCCTCGATGTCGTTGCTCAGTCTCAAGGATTCGTGCTCGACGGACACGACCTCGATATCCGAGGCCGTTGTTGCAACTGCACGTAGCTACCCTCTCAAATAAGAGACGGTTGGGCTGTCAACCTTGTGTCGTCGGCAAAAGGTGAGGGGCGTGACTCGAAAGGTACTCCTCGATTGCTTTTGCCGACGGATTCACAAATCCGGTTTCACCAATGACCACCGTAGGAACTGTCTCGTTGCCGTTCGCAAAGTGCCGAACAACGGCAGCAGCATCAGCATCTGACCAGATGTCATGGTCAACTGTTGCAATGCCGCGTTTGTCAAGACCCTTTCGCAACATTGAGCAGAACGGGCAGCCCGGCCGCCAATAGAAATGGATTACATCAGACATCGGACTGCGCACCGAAAAGGTCGCGAAGACGCTGCAGGGTGTTGATAATCGCTTTGCGATTCCGAACTGGGTAGTTCATGACCTCAATGAATTTCGGAACTTTCGCAGTCGACCAGTCGAATGACTCGGTGACAAGGGTTCCGTCTGCATCTGGTTGGAGTTCGTAGCGCCAGCGGTGACCACCAACGTGCGCCCATGCGATGAGACGGTCTTGTTCAAACTCAACGATGGTGTTATTCATTCGATAGGGGATCGGTCCAAGTTTCATGTTCATCCCAAACTTTGAACCCAGCCCCACCGAGGAACTCCCGCCACGACTTGATTGCACCATCCCAGAACCATCAAATCTGTTGTGTTGGGAGGGGTCGCTAATGGTTGCGAACACGTCAGCTGGCGATGCAGCAACGTGGATTGATTCAGATACGCATCGATTGACGGTTGACATCGATGAGAAGGTAGTTCCACGGCAGGCGGAGCGCCCAACCATGTGACTGATCAGTCCGATCCGGCAAAGCGCTCGACGTCATCGGGGTGGCCGACGACAACGATGTGGTCCTCAGACCCGAGAATGGTGTCGGCTTCGGCGTAGGTGAACTTTTCACCATCTGGCTGGATGCAGACGACCGTGACTTTGAAGTCACTGCGTATTCCGGCCTCTCCCAATGTTTTACCGGCGACATGGGCTGGCACCATCATTTGACTCAGCACAAACTCATTATCAGGATCGATCGGGGTGCCAACTTCGTCCGCCGCATTCAGTCTGACGAATTCTTCAAGCTTGCCGGTGACGAGGTGGGCGACGCGTTCTCCCATCTCCGCTTCCGGATACACCACGTGATGTGCTCCAACTTTCGACAGGATCCGGCCGTGATCGGAAGTGATCGCTTTAGCCCAAATGTTCTTCACTTCAAGTTCAACAAGTAGTGCGGTCGTCAGCACGCTTGCCTCAATGCCGCTACCGATACACACGGCAACAGTGAGCGCCTCGTGTACACCAAGCGCCCGAAGCGCGCGCTCACTCGTGGTGTCAGCCTCGGCAACTTCGGTGAGTTGGCCCTTGTGTTCGTCGACTCGACTTGCGTCTTGGTCGATGCCGAGCACGGGGTGCCCAAGACGCATGAGTTCGTTGGCAAGGGCGCTGCCAAATCGGCCCAGCCCAATAACGACGACTTCGCCCGAGTGCTCGAAGCGATTGCCGCGCATGCCGTCAAGCATGTTCTGCACGTTGCGTGTAATTCTCTCAGCCAATGATCGGTCTCTCCTCGGGATAACGATAGGGCAGGTCTCGATTTTTGAGTGCGATAGCGGTGACGAACGTCATCGGGCCAATTCGACCAGCGAGCATGACAATGACGAGAAGGGCTCTCGAAATACCGTTGAGTTCACCGGTGAGGCCAGTCGACAACCCGACGGTGCCGAATGCTGATGTCGCTTCGAAGAGAGCTGGGGTGAGCGTGACATCCATTGTTCCGACGAGAACAAGTGCGGTCGCAACGACGAGCCCGACCGAGAGCAAAGCAATGGTGATCGCTTGGCGGACAACCCCGCGGCTAAGACGTCGTCCAAAGGCGTTGACGTCGTGGCGCCCACGCACCTCAGCCCAAATAACGAATGCGAGAACAGCAAATGTGGTGACCTTGATACCGCCACTCGTTGATGCCGGCCCAGCTCCAATGAACATCAGGGTCGTGACAAAGAGCAGGGTCGGTTCTTGAAGGCCACCGATATCAATGGTGTTAAAGCCAGCAGTTCGAGGTGTTGTGCCTTGGAACCAGGAGGCGAGGAATTTCTCGCCGATGTTGAGTGGTCCGAGCGTCAATGGATTCGCCCACTCAAGTACCGCAAAGATCACTGTACCGATGACGACGAGAGCGAGCGTCGACGTAACTGTGATCTTTGCGTGCAGACTCCAACGCTTGGGATCGATTCGCGCGAGTCCTCTCCGGTGAGAGCGCTGGCCAACTGGACCTGTGCCGCGAACCTGACGGAGCACCTCAATGATGATGGGAAAACCAAACCCTCCAAGAATGAAGGCTGCAGACATCGGAATGAGCAAATACGGGTCGCCCTGGAAACGTTCGAGCGAATCTGAGTAGAGCGAAATACCGGCATTGTTAAACGCAGAAATTGAATGGAAGAGACCTGAGTAGAGCGATCGCGTGAAGTTCTCATACCCACCGGTCCACAGACGGAGAAAGAGCATGATCCCGAGTACAACCTCGACCAAGATCGTGATCTCAGCAACCCGTCGAAGAATGCCACGCAGGTCAACCTCGGCGAGGACTCCGTTGTCGAGGGTCCCAAATTCGGCGGCAGCAAGCTTGCGCTGGCTGAGACCCATTCGGTGTGATGCAACCACGCTGAGGATTGCACCGAGGGCCATAATGCCGAACCCGCCAATCTGAATGAGTACCAAGATGATGACTTCACCCAGCGCACTGAAACCTGAAATATCGAGTGTGGCGAGCCCCGTCACCGTGGTGGCCGACGTCGAGGTGAAGAGCGAATCGAGTAAAGAAGGTTGAGGGCCATCGAATGCACCAGGAATACGAAGAAGAATGGTGCCAATCACAATGAGTGACGCGAATGCGGTGAGCACGAGCCGAGCAGGGTTCTCGGTGGCGCGTAGAAGTCGCCATTTGGGCACAGAGAAACGTTACCCCCGATCGACCGCTGGTGGGGTGCCTTCTCGTCAACCGCTCCCAGGTTTCCTCAACGGGCAAGGCTGTAGGGGCCAGACTGCGATAGTTTGTGAACTGTATGGGACAACTTGTTGGCGTCGTAGAGAAGGCATCGAATCAGCCGGGTACGTTGAGGTTTGAACTCAACCGAACCCTGTCAGGTCAGGGCCATGAGCGGTTCAGCACGGTCGAAGAAGCTCGCGGTGATCGCCCAAGTGCAGTGCTTGCTCGTCGGCTGATCGCCCACGGTGGAGTCGATTCCGTGCACGTGTTCTCCAACATTGTCACCGTTGAACTTTCCCGTGGAAGCACCGGTGAAGGATTGACTGACATCGTCTCAAATCTCTACCAGTACTGGCTTCCCGGTGTGGAACCACCGTCGTTCGAAGACCTCCAGCCTGAAGAGGCGGCGGCATCAACCGCGAGTGCCGACGGAGGGGAACAACTCTCCGCAGCAGCGCAGCGTGTGCCCGCTCATCTTCTTGAAAGAAGCAAGGCTGCGAAAGAGCGCTGGGCGGCCAAAAACGGCTGACATCTAAAGCTGTGCACAGTCACGCAGCGGCTTTGAAATATTTCTAACGTCAGAACCCGTGGGGAACGATGTCACGTTGCATGAGGCTGCAGAGCGCCTTGGCGTGCACTACATGACTGCGTATCGGTACGTTCGCCAAGGTCAATTGAATGCCACGAGAACTTCCGCCGGTTGGCGTGTGGCCCTCGACGATCTCAAACAGTTTTCTCGCCCGAGTGCTCCAACTGCGGGAGAAACACAAAAAGGTCGGGCTCGCCGCCATGCCCCATGGGCATCGCGTCTTGAGGCTCGTCTCATTGCGGGTGATGTTGAAGGCGCCTGGGGCGTAATCGAATCGGCAATGGCAGCAGGATCATCAGTTGACCGCATCTATACCGAATACATCACCGACGCGATGGAGTCGATCGGCGCGCGTTGGGCAGCGGGAGAACTTGCGGTTGCAGATGAACATCGCGCAACCGTTGTGGTGCAGCGTTTGCTCGGGCGCCTCGGTCCGCAACTCAATCGGCGTGGGCGTTCACGCGGAACTGTGGTCGTCGGTTCACCATTTGGTGAACATCATTCAATTCCGAGTGCGGTGGTTGCAGACCTAGTTCGAGCAGAGGGTTGGTCCGTGATCGACCTAGGTTCTGACTGTCCTGCAAGTTCGTTTACTCAGGTCGTCGAAGAGACCGACGCAGTATCAGTCTTGCTGTCGGTTTCGCATGAGGATTCGTTTCCAGCTGCCGTCGAAGTCACGGCGGAGGTTCGATCGGCGCATCCGCAAACGCTGGTGATTACCGGAGGTAGGGCGGTCACCGCAGCCGCAGATGCGGACCTTGATGAACGACTCATTGCGGGACGCGACATCTCTCAAGTACTCGACATGGTGCGCGAACACGCCACTCGCCGGCGCACGGCATAACCAGCGTTAGCGTTCGCTCCGCAAACTCCACTCGGCACCGTCAGCGGTGTCTTTGACGTCGATTTCCGCGGCGTCGAGGCGATCTCGGATGAGATCTGAAAGATCGAACCGCTTCTCACTCCTCGCGAGCGCCCTGATTTCGAGCAGGGCTTCAACGAGAGGAGCTCGAACAAGAGTCGGATCGTCAAGACCTCTTACCGCAGCATCACCGAGGCGTGTGATCATTGATCGCAGTGTTGAGCGTGCTCGATCTGCATCGTCGCTTTGCAGCGTGTCAGCTGACCATGCGGTGATTGCTTCTTCGAGTGCGAGCACCGCTCTTAACGCCTGATCGGCATCACCGTTTGTGATGGCTTCGTTGAAGTCGCTGAGACAGCGATCAGTCGTGGCTCCGAGCGAGGTGTCTGCCGGCTCACCTGCAGTTACTGTCTGTGCTGCCGTTGCAGGGACGGTACGTCCAGCGGCCGACGGTGTTGCATCGCTCTCAGGGTTGATGAGGAATGCAAGATCAAGTGTGGTCCCGGCATTGAAGGTTCGTGACTCCCCATCAATACGGACCGTCAGCATGCCGTTTCCAACGACTTCAGCGGAGCCCGCGTCAAGATTCAAGACGACGCCGGTGTGCTCATCGACCCCCAAGACGTAATGGTCGGTTGGTAATTCCTGTTCCATGAGTCGCAGGCGGCGTTCACCGAGGTAGCAGAACCGCGTGTCGTGGTGTCCGCCCTCAGCATTGTCGTAATGAGGGATGACTGCAGCATTGATGCCGATGTGGCCAAGCAGGTTGAGACCTTCGAGCCAGTAAGGGTCATGGCCGCATTTATAAATCTCGTAGACCGGAACCGTTCGTGCGCCAATAGTGAGTGCGGCCGCTGAGGCGAAGACAACGATTCCACCGTGGTCAAGCTTGTCGGAAATGATCGAAGGCACATCGGTCTGCGCCCATTCGCGGAGCGCGTAGGTCGGTGATCCTGGGCCGGCGAAAAGGTAGTCGCTTGTGCGCAGCAGTTCGAGTCCGCGCTCTCGGACCACTGGGTCCGCTGTGCTTAGCGAGGTCAAACCGCCAACTCGAAGATTGACGTCAACAGATTCGGAGAAATAATTGACGGCTCGCTCAGCGAGCTCAGAAGCATTTTCTTGAAACCCGTATGGAGTATCGAGCAGGGCGGCATTCACCATTGAACGAACGGTTGCGGGGCCGTTAGCGAGGGAGGCTGCGAGTCGCCGATGAGTACTTACCATCGTTGGAGCGGTTTCGCCTGACCCCATCAAGGTGAGGATTCGAGGCGGGGTTGGGCGGCTGGTACTCACCTTCCTAGTCTGCCCGGATGGCACAGGTTCAGGGAAGCCGACCTCAAAAGACCATCGCATAATCAGCAAATCGCCGGCAAAGAATAATCGAACACCTGTTCGATACAGTGGTTCTCGATGTCTATTGCTCTTGAATCTTCACATCTTCGGTCTGCTGCATCGCTGACGAAAACTGACAGCTCATTACCGTTATCAGAGGCATATGCAGAGGTACTGCCCACCGGGCTATTGCGTGGGCAAGTGGTCGCCTGCCAAGGGCCAGCTGCATATTCAATCGCTCTCGGGTTGATCTCAAGAGCAATTGCGGTGGGGTCGTGGCTTGCGATGGTTGATCTTGAACAGATTTCACCGGAAGCACTTGTCGAATTTGATATTCCACTACATCGAGTTGTCGGCATATCAACCGGTGATGACCCCGCAAATGTGTTGTCGGCTGTCTTCGACGGATTCGACGTCGTCATCATCCCTGCTTGTCGTTATCGCGGGGCGCTCGCACGTCGAATTGCACAACGCATCCGAGCAAAGGGCGTCACTCTTGTCGTGATTGACGACAGCAACGAAATACGGGCAAACGACACCGCATCTCTTGGTGACATCGAACTCGTCGGCTCCGACATTCGTTGGGAAGGTATTGGCTGGGGAACAGGGCGTCTTCTCGCTCGGCATCTCACTGTTTCAGCAACGGGCCGCCGTTCTCCACGGCCACTCCGATCACAGATGCAGTTACCCCCTGAAAACGGCACTGACATGAGGTGGTTTCAAGATGATGAAACCGATCACATCAACGACGAGCTAACCGACGTCGTTGCTGAGAGTGAGGAACTTCGATGGCGGCTTCGAGCAGTGTGAGTTCATCTGTGCCACGGGTACTCACACTGTGGTGCCCAGAATGGCCGGCACATGCAGTTCCGTCAGTGGAAGGGCCACTCATCGTGCTCGATCAGCATCGCGTGGTCGCTGCCTGTGCCACCGCCCGTGAAGCTGGAGTTCGTACAGGTGACCGACGACGGGTGGCATTGCGCGCCTGTCCGAACGCAACGGTGGTTCCACGTGACTATTCAGCTGAAGTGCAGGCGTTTGAGCGAGTGGTGTCATCAGTAGCCGAGATCATTCCACTCGTTGAGTTGTTAGAACCAGGAAGCCTGTGCCTCGACATGCGTGGTCCGGTTCGATACTTCGGCGGAGAAGATTCTGTTGTTGATCACGTGCGTTCTGTCGTCGAGGGCCAATTGGGGGAACGTAGTTCAATCGGCATCGGGGTGGCAGACGGTCGTGCTGCATCGGCAATAGCCGCCCGTCGTTCGGGGATATCCCTTCGACCTGTCATTGTTGAACCAGGTAGGACCGCTGCGGCATTTACCACTATGAATTTGCGGTGGCTTCACGCCATCGGCGAGATGTCGATTGAACTTGTTGAGTTACTTGATCGACTTGGCATTCGGACAGTTGGCGATCTTGCTGCTCTTAGTGAGCGAGATGTGCTCGCTCGTTTTGGTTTACCGGGAGTACGGGCATACCGAGTTGTAACTGGCGCAGACGAACGCCCACTTTCATCTGTGGCCCCATCGCAACTACCAGAACGTGAACGCCGTTTTGATGAACCGATTCTTTCAGTTACCCCGGTCGTATTTTCCGCTCGTGAACTTGCTTCAGAACTTGTGCAAGAACTCGCCACCGAAGGTCTGGTGTGCACTCGGATGACGGTGGCCGCTGAAACGGAACATTCCGAGAGAACTGAGCGACATTGGTATCGATCAGAAGGGTTCACGGCTGCCGCCATTGTCGATCGTGTTCGTTGGCAGCTCGATGCTTGGATCAACGAACCATCCGCTGTGAGCGCGGGCGTGATCGTTCTTCGAGTTTCAATCACCGCGGCGCGACCTGATGATGGTGTCCAAGAGGGGTTTTGGGGTGGCGCAAGCGAAGCCGATGGCCGCGCCAATCGGGCAGTTGCTCGATTGGTGACACTGTGCGGCCCAGAAGGTGTTCGAGTTCCACTACCGATTGGTGGTCGCCTTCCAGAAGACCGTTACGGGTGGGTCTCGACAGCAGTTGTTGATCGTGATCATCATGTTGACGCACTTGCTCCATGGCCCGGATCGGTTGTCCGGCCGGCCCCGGTCATCGTTCCAATGCGTGAGGTCCCAATCGAAGTCTTAAATGATCGTGGTGAGTCAGTCGGTGTAAGCGGTCGAGGCGAAATCACCTCAGAGCCTGTATCTGTGGTGATCAGTGGCCGGTCTCGTCGTGTAGTGGCATGGGCTGGTCCGTGGCCACTCATTGACCGCTGGTGGGATGAACGTCGTCGCCGTCGGCTGGCTCGGCTCCAAGTAGTGCTCGAAGATGGCAGCGCGCACCTGCTCGCTGTTGAGCACCAACGGTGGCATCTCATGGGGACGCATGGCTGATGGCAGTACGGTACGTGGGATGCCAGAAGCACTCATTGACCAGGTGATGGCGGCGGTGAATGCTCACGTTGCAGCTGATGCCGATGAAGAGCGATCGATTGCAGCACTTATCAGAGAGGTTCAGCGACTTCGTGGCGCTGGAACTGATCCATTTAGCGAAGATGATGATCTGGTTCACATCACTGGTTCAGCCATCGTGGTCGGAAGCCGCGGCACCGTTCTGCTTGAACATAAGCGTCTCGGTATGTGGCTCCAGCCTGGAGGGCACGTCGACCGAGGAGAGTCCCCGTGGGATGCAGCGCTTCGTGAGGCCCGTGAAGAAACAGGTCTCGATGTGCGGTTTACCCAGCACCCTCCTCGGCTTGTCCATATCGATGTTCATCAAGGGGGGCGCGGCCACACCCACCTCGACCTCCGGTATCTAGTCGATTGGGGAGATGCTGATCCGGCCCCTCCACCCGACGAAAGCCAGCGAGTTGAATGGTTCAATTGGTCTGCTGCAGTTGAGCGCGCTGGCGACGAACGACTTGCAGCACTGCTTACTCGTCTTGGTCGGGAGTTTTCCAGCGAGGGCTAACACGCCACTTGCAAGTATCGAACATATGTTCGATACTTGGTGTTGTGGGATTCACGAACCCTCAGTGGACATGGAACGAACTTGAAGCCCATTTATCGGGTCGAGTGTCGCAACGAGGTCGTGATGGGCGCGCCCCCGGAAGCCCTGCATGGAATGCTGGTGGTGATGCCCCGGCCTGGAGCCGTCAACGCCAGCCCTTTGAAGCACCAGCTGATCAGGCGGCGCCGAGAGGTATTCGAATTCCTTATGCCGAGTTGCATGCCCGGTCTCATTTTTCGTTTTTAGAGGGTGCGAGTCATCCTGAAGCACTCGCTGTTGAAGCGACTCGTCTCGGGCTTGATGCTCTCGCTCTGTGTGATCGTGATGGGCTGTACGGAATTATCCGTTTTGCTGAAGCAGCGCGATCGCTGCATCTTCCGACGGTCATTGGCACAGAACTCACATTGTCAAGAGATCGAGGTAGCGAGCACGCGAACCGCATTGTTGTGCTTGCTGACGGCCCATCGGGTTACAGCGGTCTTTCTCGGGCACTTTCGCTTGGGCTTCTCGCCGGATCAAAAGGCGCCCCACGTCACGATCTCAATGTCGTGGCAGAACATGTGAAAGGGCGGTCATGGGTGTTGACCGGAGACGGCACCGGGGTTGTCCCCGCAACGTTGTGCGCCCAAGGCCCTCGAGCAGCTCGTCGCGAACTCGATCGCCTTATTGACCTGTTTGGTCGTGATCGTGTTCTCGTCGAGTTGTGGGATCACGGTGATCCGCTTGACCATCACCGCAACGATGCAATGGTTGACATTGCACATCGGTCAGGAGTTGAGTGCATCGCTGCAAATGCGGTGACCCATGCGACAACTGCTGATGCTGATCTTGCGATGGCGGTAGCGGCTATCGGTAGGCGCTCGGGCTTACACGGTGTTGAAGAGCAACTCTTCGCCCACGGTGCTGCATATTTGAGGTCTGGTGTTGAACAGGCCCGACGGTTTCAGCGATATCCGGGCGTTGTAGAACGAACTGTCGAGATTGCGCAATCCGCAGCATTTGATGTGTCACTTGTTGCTCCATCGCTTCCTCCGTATCCATGTCCCGACGGCTTAGACGAAATGGGGCTGCTCCGTCACGCAACATATGAAGGCGCACGGCGGCGCTACGGAGAACGGCCTCCAGCAGCAGAAGATATGACGTTGAGGTCTCGGGCTTGGCAGACAATTGATCGCGAACTTGCACTCATTGAGCAGCTGGGATTTGCGGGGTACTTCCTCGTCGTGTGGGACATCGTGAAGTTCTGTCGCGAACATGACATTTACTGTCAGGGGCGTGGAAGTGCGGCAAATTCTGCGGTCTGTTATGCCCTAGGTATCACTGCTGCTGATGCGGTGTCACTTGGTTTGCTCTTCGAGCGGTTTTTGTCGCCGCATCGTGACGGACCTCCCGATATTGATCTTGATATCGAATCGGGTCGACGTGAAGAAGTCATTCAGT
>JAPOIQ010000317.1 GCA_029978815.1 bacterium | reverse complement strand
TTACCTTAAACGCCCTGCACCATGCGGCTGATTTACTTGCATGACCTCAGCAACTCTTACGCCTGAGGTGGACAAAGGACTTGACCTAAGGCTCTGTTGCGGCATTTGTTCGCCGAAAGGAATGCCAGCCGCCGAGAGGAGCATCGGCCACAACCACCCCTTGACGCTGATAGAAATAGCAGGGCTATGGCTGAAATCTCGCTCGGAGCCCATCCATGCTGAAGTCCCTCGGGGTTGTCGTTTCTCAAGCAACTCGGCAATTCCGCTCGTCAGACCAAGGAAGCCCTCGCGGTCGCTTTGAACGAGCTCAGCAGGTAGCACAACGAACAGAACGGCGACGACGACGCAAAACCATCATCATTCTGTCGCTCATCTTCATTCTCCTCGTGCTGACATTCAGTTTCCTTTTCCACGAGATCATGGCTCGGGAGGGAAGGACATTCTCGTGGCCGACCGGCATCTACTGGACGATGACCACCATGACGACGCTCGGATTTGGCGACATCACGTTCACCTCTGACCTGGGTCGATTGTTTTCGGTCCTTGTGCTTGTGTCAGGATCAGCATTCCTTCTTGTCGTACTTCCCTTCGCGTTTATCCAGTTCGTATTCATTCCGTGGATTAATGAACGGGAGCGTCGTCGCGCACCACGGGCGCTGCCGCAGTCGATCTCAGGGCATCTCATTCTCACTGCGCTTGGACCCATCGAGCAGGATCTCATCGACCGAGCCGACAAAACCGAACTTCCGTATGTACTCGTGGTCGAAGATGTCGATGAAGCCGGCCGTCTCCACGATGAAGGCCGAAACGTCATCGTTGGAGCGCTTGACGATCCGGGCACCTATCACAACGCCCGGGTCGAGCACGCCGCTCTTGTCGTCGCAACTCAAAATGACCAGATCAACACCAACATCGCCTTCACTGTTCAAGAAATCGCCCCGAGTACCGCAATTCTTTCGAGCGCAAATTCTCCTGCTGCTGTAGACATTCTTGAAATTGCAGGCGCCGATCATGTTGTCCAACTTGGAAACATCCTTGGGTATGCAATGGCAACACGTGCACTCGGTCTTGGAGGAAAAAGTCACCAGATTGGAAATTTCGCCGGTCTGCAGATCGCTGAGGCAGGTGTACTCGGCACCGCCCTCGCTGATCGCACCCTTCAGGAATCTCAACTTCGGTCGCACGTTGGAGTCGGAATTATTGGCGTTTGGGATCGCGGCGATTTCTCCGTAGCAACTCGCGAGACAAAACTCTGTGACTCATCGATCTTGCTTCTCGCCGGAACAGCCGAACAATTAGCTCGTTTCGACGAAAAGTTCGCAGTGCACTCCCCAACCGACTCGAAAGCAATCATCATTGGCGGCGGTCGCGTTGGGCGTGCCGCTGCACGGTCATTCATGGCGGAAGGCATCGACGTCACCATTATTGACCGCCTTGCCGAACGCCGGCGCTCAAAACCGTCATATGTGATCGGGGATGCTGCGGACCGGTCAGTGCTTGAGGCAGCCGGCATCGAAGATGCGGGAGCGATTCTTATCACCACTCATGACGACAACGTCAACGTGTACCTCACTCGATATTGCCGGGGTCTGCGCCCTGATGCGCGAATCGTTTCACGATCAAACCTTGGACGAAACGTGACAACCCTTTACCGAGCCGGTGCAGATGCTGTGCTGTCATACGCAGGAACGGGCTCCGCAACGATCTGGAATCACTTCCGTGGTGATGAAACCCTGCTCGTCGCCCAGGGGCTCAACATGTTCCGCACTCCAGTTCCACGAGAGCTCATCGGTTCGACTCTCGCTGATTCGCACATTTATCGTCGAACGAGCTGCAATGTGGTCGCCATCGAGCACAACGGCACGATTAGTGGCAACCCTGACGCTCATCAGCCGTTGCCGGTCACCGGGGAATTACTTCTGGTTGGAACTGATGCAGCCGAAGAGAAGTTCTCTGAGGTATTTCCCCACGCGCGTCGACGTCCACTTCTGACCCGTGGCCGCCGCTAAAGGACGCACCATCCTGGTGCGGTGTCCACAGCAGATCGCGTGACGCCCACCGCCACGCCGTGAACTACGGTGATGATCCATGCGGAAACTCTCGAGATTTGCCTGGATAGTGATTGCGGTCCAGATCTTCTTCGCCGTCATCATGATCGCAGTCTTTTCGAGCGGAGAATCGTGCGTCACCTACGACAGCATTGAAGGAGTTGTTGCAGAAGTTATCTGCGACACAGCAGAAGAAATTATTGCCCTTTTCCTCTTCATGACCGTTGGGTTTTTCTGGGCACTGACAAATCTCGTTCTCGGGATCATCGCAGTTCGCCGCAGGAAGAAGAGAGCTAACGACTCAC
>JAPOIQ010000381.1 GCA_029978815.1 bacterium | reverse complement strand
ATGCCGTCGATCATCGCCTGGCTCCAGTCGTTGATCTCTTGAAACGTTGCGTTGGTAAGCCCAGTGATGACCTTGAGCGCCTCGCCGCTGAGTGCTGTTGCGTAGGTGGGCACAAGATCAGCCGAACCTCGGTCAATGAGATCGTCGAGCACCATATTGGTGAGATCAGCGAACACCGATGACCACCAGGCCTTCACCTTGTTTGGACTGATCGCCGGGTAGTACACGAAGCGTTCCTTGCGGTGGGCATCGCCGTCTTTGCGCATCATGTTTTGGCCCATCAGTACATTCATTAGGCCGCCGGGTTGGTCTGATGAGAACACCGCCACATTCTTCTCGCACGTGTGGATGTCGTCGCGCCGAGTGATGAGTGTCGCATTGAGTTCAGGGACGAAGCAGATTGGGGTTGTGGCTCTCATCCCAGCAAGAGTTGGGAACGGGTCGTCCCAAAACGCAGACGGGTCGATATTGACAACCGGTGCATTCGACATGTGCTGAGTATGACGCATTTCTGGTTGGGGAATCGCACCAGTACCGGGGCCGACGCCAGCGCAGCGTGATGTGCTCGCCTAGCCTGACGAGATGGCAACACGTCTCATTGCTCACTGGATTGATAACGCCACAGACAGTGGCGGCGATAGTCGCTCGTCCCCTGTGTGGAACCCGGCAACTGGAGAGGTGCAGGCCGAAGTGCTACTCGCATCGCAAGGGGTCGTGGATGACGCGGTTCGCTCAGCGAGTAAGGCGTTTGAGACGTGGTCCGACGAGTCGCTCGCCGCTCGATCGAAAGTGATGTTCGCGTTCCGAGAGATTGTCAATAGCCGTGCTGGAGAACTTGCTGAAATCATTTCTGATGAGCACGGAAAAGTGTTGTCCGACGCGGCCGGTGAGGTGCAGCGTGGCCTTGAGGTCGTCGAATTCGCGTGCTCACTACCGACGTTGACGAAGGGTGCATATTCAGATCAAGTATCCGGCGGAGTCGACTCGTACACATTCCGTCAACCGCTCGGTGTGTGTGTTGGGATCACGCCGTTCAACTTCCCAGCGATGGTGCCGATGTGGATGTTCCCTGTTTCCATTGCGTGCGGTAACACCTTCGTGTTGAAGCCATCTGAGCGAGATCCGTCTGCTTCGGTACTGCTCGCGAAGTGGTTCGCTGAAGCCGGCCTGCCGGCAGGCGTCTTCAATGTTGTTCACGGCGACAAGGTTGCGGTTGACGCTCTTCTTGACCACGACGATGTTGCCGCAGTTTCATTCGTCGGCTCAACCCCGATCGCACAGTACGTGCACGGGCGCGCAACTGCGAATCGCAAGCGAGTGCAGGCCCTTGGTGGGGCAAAGAATCATGCGGTCGTGTTGCCAGACGCGGACATGTCATTTGCGGCCGAACAACTCGCAGCAGCGGCCTTTGGCTCGGCTGGCGAACGGTGCATGGCAATTTCCGCCGCGGTTGCTGTGGGTGCAGAAGCTGATCGATTGATGGAACTCGTCGACGCGCAGGCTCGTTCGGTCAAGGTCGGATCTGGGCGAGATTCGGCGAGCGAAATGGGGCCGATCGTGACTCCAGAAAGTCGTGATCGAATCGTTGGCCTCATCGATTCAGGCGAAGCGCAGGGCGCAGAGATCCGAGTCGACGGTCGAGGACTCGTTGTTCCCGGTTTTGAGAATGGATTCTTCGTGGGGCCAACTGTGATTGACCGGGTCGAGACGTCAATGGATGTCTACACCAACGAAATCTTT
>JAPOIQ010000009.1 GCA_029978815.1 bacterium | reverse complement strand
GTGCTGCTGGAACGGGCCCGCCACAACCGGCAGGCTCAGGTCGAGATCGCCGAGTCGCTTCGCGAGTTCCCCTCGACCCTGCCGGCCACCCGCGAATCAGCCTATGCTGCTTGGGTTTCCATCTCGGTAGGTTGCAACAACACCTGCACCTTCTGCATCGTGCCGAGCCTGCGCGGCAAGGAGAAGGACCGCCGTCCCGGCGACATCCTCGCCGAGGTCGAGGCGCTCGGGGCCCGTGAGATCGTGCTCGTCGCACAGGACCTCGCTTCGTATGGGGTTGACCGGCCAGATGAACTTGGTTCAGGATCCATCGTTCCATTGGTGAAAGCGGTGGCCGAAGAAGTTGAACGTGTGCGTCTGCTGTACCTCTACCCAAGCGACCTCACCGATGAACTGGTCGACGTCATTCTCGGTACTGGCGTGCCGTATTTCGATTTGTCCCTGCAGCATGTGAGCAAACCGCTACTTCGGCGAATGCGTCGATGGGGTGACGGCGACCGCTTCCTGCAGCGGATTTCTGAAATTCGATCGGCCCGACCCGACGCAACAATGCGCTCAAATTTCATCGTCGGATACCCGGGCGAAACCGATGAAGATCATGCTGCGCTCGTGAAATTTGTTGAAGAGGCCGACCTTGACTGGTGTGGATTTTTCTCATTTAGCCGTGAGGTCGGCACGTATGCATATGACCTAGACGGACAGATCGACGCACATCTCATGAATGAGCGCCTCGCTGAACTCACCGAGATTCAAGACGCGATAACTGCTCGCCGCCGTGATGCGCTCATTGGCGAAACGATCTCGGTGCTTGTTGATGAGACAGGGATCGGAAGAAGTCATCGTGAGGCACCGGAGATTGATGGAGTCGTTCACGTTGACCCGACGATTACCGTCGGATCTTTCGTTGATGTCGAAATTGACGAAGCGTGGGGCCCAGACCTTGTCGCCATCGGTGGATCGATGCCCGAAGACGGCGATGAGGACGATCTGTAATGCCTGTCGATCCGAATGCGCTTGCCACCTGGGCGAATGCGATTACCGCCGGCCGATTGGTGCTCTCACCCGTCATGTTCCTCGTCATCCCTGACCATCAGCGTGGGGCCTGGCTCGCCTATCTGCTGTGGTTCGCCCTCAGTGTGAGCGACGGAATTGATGGCTGGGTTGCTCGCCGTCACGGCACGACCTCCACCGGGGCATTCCTCGACCCTCTGGCCGACAAGGTTCTGGTCCTTGGGGCGATGTTCACATTGGTGAGCCGAGATGTGTTCCCGCTCTTGCCGGTGCTTCTCATCGCTGGACGCGAGCTCGTGATCAGTGTCTACCGGGTGTTGGTTGGCTCAAAAGGTGTGAGCGTCCCGGCCTCGAAGCTTGCGAAGTACAAGACCGTTGTGCAGCAGTTGGCGGTGGGCTTCGCTCTTTGGCCGTGGTTCGCGGCCGACTCTCGCTGGTTATGGATGGGGTTACTGTGGCTCGCAGTAGGGCTTGCTCTCATCAGCGGAGCTCAATATCTCGTAGCAAGTCGAACGACAGAGAAGTAGGCAGGGGAAGGCATGCGTTGTGATGTGTTGGCAGTTGGAACGGAACTCCTCTTAGGGCAGATCGTCGACACCAACTCGTCCTGGTTGGGCGAGAACCTTGCGATGCACGGAGTCGATTCGCTCTCGCAAGTGAAGGTTGGCGACAACATCGGGAGAATTACTGGCCACCTTCGGCGAATGCTCGGCGAGGCGGATGCAGTGATCATTTGCGGTGGGCTTGGTCCGACCCATGACGATCTCACACGTGAAGCGATCGCAGAGGTGATGGGAGTCGAACTGCATCTCGATGAGGAGGTTGCCGATGTGATTCGGTACCTCTTCACCTCACGCAATCGAACAATGCCTGAGAACAATCTCCGACAGGCAATGGTTCCAGAAGGAGCGACGATCATCCCGCAGACTCGTGGCACTGCACCCGGACTGATCTGTCCCGTGATGATTGAGACCGATGCCGGCCCTGTCGAACGGGTGATGTACGCGGTGCCAGGTGTCCCGCACGAAATGCGAGAAATGTTTGAGCGGGCGATCTTGCCCGACTTGCAGATGCGCTCCGGTGAACAATGGACGATCGCAAGCCGGACACTGCGGACATGGGGCGAGAGTGAAAGTGGTCTTAACGAGCGACTTGACCACATCATCGATGAACTTGAAGAGGTGGGAAATCCAACTCTCGCATTTCTTGCGAGTGGCTGGGAAGGTCTCAAAGTGCGTCTGACCGGTCGTGCGCCTGACGAAGCAGCCGCATCAGCGCTCCTCGCGCCGTGGGAAGAGCGAATCCGTGGGGTGCTCGGGGACCAAGTATTCGGAGTCGATAGCGACACCATGGAGTCGGTAGTTCTCGATCTTCTTCGTCTCCGGGGCTGGACTCTCGGGCTCGCAGAGTCGGTAACAGGTGGACTCGTCTCAGGTCGACTTACTGGAGTCGCTGGGGCAAGCGAGGTGCTGAAGGGCGCCGTCGTGTCATATGCGAGCGAGGTCAAGTTCGATGTGCTCGGAGTTGATGAGGGCCCGGTGGTTACCGAAGAGGTGGCGATCGCAATGGCCGAGGGGGCAAAAAAGGTTCTTGGCGCTGATGTGGGGCTTGCGCTCACCGGTGTTGCTGGACCATCCGAGCAAGACGGTATGCGGCCAGGAACGCTGTTTGCCGCCGTTGTCCTGCCTGAGGGGGAACCTGACCGGGTGCGGAGTGCTCACCTTCGATTGCCGGGTGATCGAGAGATGATGCGGCAACTCTCTGTGATCTCCTCGCTTGATTTGCTTCGAAAGTGCCTGCTCGAATCGTGATGAGAGAAGGCTCAGACGGCGATATTGTCAAAGGGCAGATCCATTTCTGTACGCCCCTGTAGCTCAGTCAGGATAGAGCAACGGCTTTCTAATCCGTAGCGCGCAGGTTCGAATCCTGCCGGGGGCGCGATACCCTCAAGGAGCCGGAATGTGTAGTTCTGGCTCGAGCACCATCGAGAGGACAACGTGAAGTTCAAGAAGGGCGAGACGGTCATTTACCCACAGCACGGCGCTTGTGTGGTGAAGGGCACGAAGAAAATGGAAGCCTTCGGCGAGAAGCGGGAGTATCTCATTCTCGAGACGGTGATTAACGAAATGACGCTGAAGGTTCCCGTCGAAAAGGCCGACGAAGTTGGTGTTCGACCGCCGGTCTCACCAGACGAACTCGAAGATCTCGTATCTGTGCTTGCGAAACCAGATCCGCGTGTGCCCTCAAACTGGAGTCGCAGGTTCAAGAATCACCAAGAAAAGTTGAAATCAGGAGACGTGTATCAGGTTGCGGAGGTCGTGCGAAATCTTGCCGCCCGTAACCGGGACGCCGCATTGTCAGCTGCTGAGCGCACGATGTACGAGCGGGCTCGGGTGAACCTCATTAGTGAGATTGCTCCTGCGCTGAAGGTCTCTGCAGAGGCAGCCGAGGAGTATCTCGACGAGGCGCTCTCAAAGGGTGTTCTGAAGCCTGAAAAGAAGGCAAAAAAGGCCGCTGCGAAGAAGTAACCAAGGGGTGCACCTCTGCACCTGCTGAGCGTGTCAAAATCGGGGCATGACGTCATCCCCCTCTCCTGTCGCATTTTGTGGCCTGGGCGTAATGGGCGCTCCAATGGCCCGTCACCTCGCGAAACAAGGTCACCCCGTCACGGTATACAACAGAACTGCGGCAAAAGCCCTCGCCTGGGTTGCGCTTCACGGCAACCGCGCGGCTCCAACTCCTGCAGAGGCGGCTGAAGGGGCATCAATCGTGTTTGTCTGTGTTGGAAACGATGACGATGTTCGCGAAGTGGTACTTGGTGAGTCCGGATGCCTCGCTGCGATGGAGCCGGGAAGCATCCTCGTTGACCACACGACCGCATCAGCAGGGCTCGCTCGCGAACTTGCGGCGCGTTGTGCCGAGGTTGGAGTCGGGTTTGTCGACGCCCCGGTCTCAGGCGGCCAAGCTGGTGCAGAAAACGGTGCGTTGACTGTGATGTGTGGGTCAGATGACCCTGAAACATATGAACGAGCCGAGGCGGCGATCGCGGCCTACGCAAAGCGCTGTCGCAGAATGGGCCCTGTTGGATCCGGGCAGCTCACGAAGATGGTGAATCAAATCTGTATCGCCGGCGTCCTTCAGGGGCTTTCAGAAGGAGTTGCGTTTGCGCAGCGGGCTGGGCTCGAAGTGGACGAGGTGGTCGAAGTCATCGGTCAGGGTGCTGCACAGAGTTGGCAGATGGATAACCGAGCGACAACCATGGCAGAGGGCGAATTTGATTTCGGGTTCGCCGTCGAGTGGATGTTGAAAGACCTTTCGATCTGCCTTGATGAGGCCTCCCGGAATGGTGCACGGCTCCCCGTAACGTCGCTGATCCAGCAGTTTTATCGTCAGGTCGATCAGCGTGGGGGAGGCCGGTGGGACACGAGCTCCCTGGTCGATCTCCTTCAGAATCCCTAGTCGACTAGCCGAAGGCGATTTCGAGGTGATCTACGCCTCGGATTGTGTAGCGATCTCTCCAGGTCGGCTCGCCGACAAGCGAGATCTGTTCGAAACGACGAATGAGACGAGTCAACGCGACGGTCGCTTCCATTCGGGCGAGAGACGCACCAAGGCAGTAGTGGATGCCGGACGCAAAGGCGAGATGTCGTTGTGCATTCGGCCGGTCGAGTCGTAGTTCGTTGGGATCCTGAAAGAGCGCCGGATCACGGTTGGCTGCGCCAAGACAGGTCGTCACGATGTGTCCAGGCTCAACAACGATTGGCTCGCCATCAAGTCCGAGGTAGGTGACCGGTTCCAGCGGTACTCGAACAGTGTTTTGGACAGGCCCGTTAAATCGGAGAAGCTCATCGATCGCAGATGCATCGAGTGATGGATCGTTTCGCCATCGGTCGAGCTGATCCGGATGCTCCAAGAGCGCCAGAAGGCCATTCCCAATGAGATTTACGGTGGTCTCGTGGCCGGCAACGTAGAGAAGGACGACAAATGACATGAGTTCTGCCATGTCGAGTCGGTCTCCTTCGCTCTCTGCGGTGAGAAGCGCTGACACGACATCATCTCCCAAGTTCGAACGGCGCTGCTCGATGATGTCAAACAGATACGGAATCAGTTGGTTCACTGCCTCATCTGCTCGATCGAGGTCATCAAGTGTGGTCGTTGGCTCGAGGGTCGCAGTGAGAATCTGGCTCCAATCGCGGAGCTCGTCGGCACGGTCCGTGGGCATATCGAGCATTGCGGAGATGACTTGAAACGGAACAGGAAAGGCAAGCTCGTCGATGACTTCCATTCCACCCTGAGTTGCCGCACGGTCGAGAACGTCATCGACCATTTGCTCGGTGGTCATACGAAGTCGATTAACCGCTTTTGGGGTGAATGCTTGGGTTGCGAGTTTGCGAAGTCGTGTGTGGTCCGGCGGGTCGAGGTTAAGAATTGATTTTGATCGTTGCTCGCTGCGCTCACGCCGTCGTTCCATGAGCGGATTATCGATTGGGGCTGCGGCGGGCTGTTAGATATCGAGAGCAAACTCCACACCTCGGAGGGTGCTGAGAACATCTTCATGTCGGGTCAAAACGACGGTGTAATCGTCGACACGATGAACGGGGTCATGTGTTCTCAATGACTCGTACCAGGGGTACGGATCTGCACGAAATGCTGGGTGAAGTGGATCCCAGATCGGTGATGGACTTTCTGTAGTCACTGCTCTCCAGAAATATGCGTTGGGATGAGCGGGCGAATCTGGTTCCACTCGTACTGTTCGTCTTCGTATCCGCCCCACACGACCCACTGAGCACCGTTTTTGCGTAGTTCAATCGCTCGCATCATGGTGTCAGCAACCTGCTCGGCGGTCAGTAATTCAACCCCGAGGGACTTGAGGTTAGTTTTCGATTCATCGGTGAGAATTGCGGTGTCAGCGAACCCGGGGCAAATTGCACTGATATGGATATCGAGTGGTTCGATGTGCTGATCCAAGGCGGCTGCAAATGAGCGAACGAATCCAACGACGGCATGCTTGGTGAGTCCATACACGGGATCTGGTGCGATGGGTACTAGGCCTGCAACTGATGCTGTCACGATGATGTCGCCGAAACCGGTCGTCGTCATATGTTCGAGGATGGCCTGGGTGCCAAAAACCACTCCGTCAATGTTGGCTGACAGCACGGTTCGGTAGCGCTCGGTGTCAAGTCCCAGAACAGGAAGGGCGCCGTCTGGCCGAATGTGATGGGTGGCAACTCCTGCATTTAAGAGTGCGAGATCAAACGGTCCCGAATCAGCAATGAGCGCAGTCCACGCTCCCGCATCGCCTACGTCGAGCCGCTTCGTTTCGAGGTGGTCAGAGTCGGCTTCAGCGGCAAGTTGCGCAAGGCCATCGTCGTTGACATCAGTTGCGACAACCGTTGCGCCGCTACCAAGCAATTTCAAGGTGATTGCTCTTCCGAATCCGCTTGCGGCTCCGGTGACGACCGCTCGGCGGCCCTTCAGGTCAATGCTCATGCGAATCCGCCCTTTCCCCAGTCGGGGTGTCCAGTATGTCGAACACCTTCTCCATTCTTGCCACAAAGGTGTCGGTTAGTTTGACTCGGACCCCTTGTTCGTGAGGAACGAAAGTGTTGTTAGTTCGCTCCAAGAGCGGTCAGAACTGACGACATTGCATCAACCACTCGGTCAATCTGTTCGTCGGTTGTCACGAGCGGCGGGCAGAACGTGCACGAGTGATCTGCGATCGCACGAACGATGACTCCCTCTTTGAGGAGGTTGTCTCGAACCTCCATCGCGTTGATATCGGGACGCATTCCAGCCGCCCAGACGGCTCCTGCACCACGAACTTGAACAATTTGACCGTCCGCCTCCATTGCTCGAAGGCCAGCGGAGAGACGTTCACCAATGCGATGCGCATGCGACAAAAGACCTTCGCGTTCGATGATGTCGAGGTTCACCATTCCTGCGGCCGCAACAGAGGCGTGTCCCGAATAGGTGTAACCGGTCTTCAGCACGTAATTGGGGTCGGACTCGAGAGGTCCCGTGACAGCGGGCCCAACGATGACCCCGCCAAGCGGCTGGTAGCCCGACGTCACCGCTTTGGCAAATGTGATGATGTCGGGGGTCACGCCGTAGTGGATCGATCCAAACCATTCGCCAAGTCGCCCGAAGCCGGTGATGACCTCGTCGAAAATGAGCAAAGCGCCGTGCTGGTCACAGAGTTTCCGAAGTGCCGGCAAGTAGCCATCTTCTGCGGGCCAGACACCCCCGGCACCCTGGACGGGTTCGGAAAGCACCGCTGCGATTTCGTTTGAACGTTCTGACATGAGGGAGGCGAGAGCTTCGATATCGTCGCTCGGTACCTGAACCACCTCGGGCACGAGCGGCCCCCAACCCTCTTTATTTGGGGGGAGACCTTGAGCGGTGGTGCCGCCATAGTTTGTTCCGTGGTATCCCCGCATCCTCGAGATGATGAGAGTGCGCTCTGGGTGTCCCGACTGCACATGGGTCAGGCGAGCGAGTTTCATCGCGGTGTCAATCGACTCAGACCCTGATCCACACAGAAAGACTCGAGCGTTGTCGATTGGGCTGAGATTGGCTACTCGTTCAGCAATTGCATCGGCCATCGGGTTTGTGAATGGGTCGAAACACGAATAGGTCTCGAGCTGTGCCATTTGAGCGGCGACTGCATCGGCAATTTCTGTCCGACCGTGGCCAACGTTGCAGTACCAGAGGCTTGCCATGGCATCGATGTACTCGTTGCCGTCTCGGTCCCACAGCAAGGAACCTTCGCCACGTACCAACTCAATGAATGATTCGCGCGCCGGTCGGGCGAACGGGTGTAAGAACGCTCCAGTCATGAGGAGAACCGTAGTCGCACGAGGAGATTGAAATATCACGGCACGGCTGCGGGCGAGATGATCGGCCAGAATCAAGGGATGGTTCTCCGAGCGTCCGACGATCGACTTGTTGTTGTCTCCACTGAGGGGTGCGACGCTCATGATGTGCCGAATCGTCATCCTGAGGCACCAGGACGGTTGATCAGCGCTGCCGCTGGAGTTCGGGCATCTGTTCCGGCTGAGCGAATGCGAGAGGTGTCGCCCCAGCGCGCATCGGTCGACGAGCTTGCTGAGGCCCACGACCGTGAATATCTCACCATGCTCATCGCCGATGCGGAAGCAGGGGGAAGTCAGCTCGATGCCGACACGTATACCGCGAGAGGCTCATTCGAAACTGCTCGGCGAGCTGCCGGTGCGGTGCTTGCTGCGGTTCACGAGGTCGACTCTGGAAAGGCGCAGCGAGCGTTCGCCCTCGTTCGGCCGCCGGGCCACCATGCGCTTGCCGATCGAGCGATGGGTTTCTGTCTTGTCAACAATGTTGCGGTGGCGGCTGCAACGTTACGGAACAGGGGTGAGCGTGTCGTCATTATTGACTGGGATGTCCACCACGGAAACGGCACTCAAGACATCTTTTACAACGATCCAGATGTGATGTACATCTCGACACATCAGGCCCCGCACTACCCGGGAACGGGCGCAGTGCACGAAGTTGGGGGTGAACATGCGAGAGGTTCGAATATCAATATTCCGCTTCGCGCTGGGTCGGCTGGAGACATGATGCTGGCCGCGTTTGATGATGTCATTCTTCCGGCGATAACTGATTTTGCTCCATCGCGAGTGCTCCTATCAGCTGGCTTTGACGCTCATCGTGACGACCCTCTGGCCGACCTTCAGTTGACATCAGCGGATTATGTCGACCTCACACACCGCGTTCTCTCGGTGTGTCCGAATGGAGAACTCGTTGCAGTGCTCGAAGGTGGGTATCACTTCCAAGCGCTGGCGCGATCCGCAGGTGCAGTTGCAGCGGTACTCGCTGGCGTCGACCCGTCCATTGATGAGGGAGAAGAAGTGACGAGCGGAGACGTTGATACAGCAGTTATCGATGCTGCGAACAAGGAGCGGACATGAGTAGCCGGCATCGTCGGAGCGGCGACGGATTCATGATGTGTTCAGACGGACACGTTCGCTGGGGCATCTTTGGTGCGGCCGGAGTGGTGTTCGTATGCGATAGCAGAGAGGGTCGACTTGCGATGGTGCAACGTCGGTCGGCGTTCGCCCACGAAGGAGGCACATGGTCATGTGCTGGCGGGGCGCTCGACGAGGGTGAGTCGCCGTTAGAGGGCGGCTTGCGTGAGGCCTCAGAAGAAGTTGGTGCGGTTCCTGAGAGCATCGAGGTTCTCGGCGAAGTGGTATTCACCCCTTCGATCGATTGGGCGTATACGACCTTTGTTGTTCGTGTTGAGGAGCCTTTTGGTGCCTCCATCAATTTTGAAACCGATGACGTTGCGTGGCTTCCGCTGGACGAGGTGGACCTGCTGCCACTACACGCGGGGTTCGCTGCTGCGTGGCCTCAGTTGAAAGAGATTGCCACTTGCCAATAGCGAGAGGTGCGGTCGTTATCGACCTCAGTTACCGTACGGCTCGTGACACCTTCATCACTGTGCGTTCTTGGTGATTACGCTTGGGATGTACTCATCCGAACAAATTCTGAGCTGTTGCGTGGGGGAGACACCTTCGGTGAGGTGGTGCTGCTTCCGGGTGGAAGTGCGGCGAATGTTGCAGTTTGGGCCGCCCGTGCCGGAACCGCAGTCACGTTCGTTGGAAAGATTGGTCGCGACCAGATGGGGATGCTTGCTCGCGAAGAACTTGTACGCGAGGGAGTTGAGCACCGTCTTATTGAGACTGATGCTCACGTAACTGGCTCGGTTGCGGTCTTTGTTGATCACACCGGTGAGCGGTCGATGGTGTCCGGCCATGGAGCCGACTTCTATTTGTTGCCCTCTGAACTACCGCGACCCTCAATCGTTGGAGCGTCTCACCTTCATCTCACCGCTTGGTCTTTTTTTACCGACCCGCCTCGATCGGCTGCCCGTGAGGCGGCAAGAGTCGCAAAGAATTCTGGTGCAACGATCAGTTTTGATCCCGGGTCGTTCCAGATGATTGGAGATATGGGGGTCGAGACGTTTCTTGAGGTGTCGACAGATATTGGTGTTGATGTCTTCCTTCCGAACAAGGAAGAGGCTGCGGTGTTGACGGGTTCATCGGAGCCCGAAGTTGCCGCAGAGCGGCTGTCACGTCTTTTCGATGGGGCCCTGATCGTCATGAAACTTGATGCAGATGGAGCGCTTGTATGCGAAAACGGTTTGATGCATCGTGTCCCTCCAACGTCAAATCGACTTGTTGATGCAACCGGTGCCGGTGACTCGTTCGCAGGTGCATTCCTGTCGAGATGGTTAAAGGGTGATGATTCCGTGGATGCTGCAGGCTTTGCGGTTGGCGTCGCCGAGTGGGTGATCGAACATCCCGGTGCCCGTCCGGCGCCGGACGCAGCGCTATCTGCAGTTCTCGCCCGCCCTTAGATTTCGCCATATCGTGACCTGGGGCCTTCAGGCCTTCTGCGTTCAGTACGGGTTGAAGACGAGCACTGCGCAAATGCGCGCCAAGTTTGTGAATTTGTGTAAAACTTTCGGCGTTCACTCGAACCGTCATAGGAGGTCAAAATGAACGAAGTCATGTTGTCAGGTGACAACTACACACTTGTCTACAACGCACTTTCATTTGGCACCGCAGTCATGTTTGGTGCCTTTGTGTACTTTCTCACGCAAATCAACAGCGTGAGCAAGGCCTACCGCTCCGGTGTTGCTGTCTCTGCAGTTGTCGTCGGAATTGCGGGTTATCACTACTACCGAATGTGGTCTGGTTTCGCGGATTATGAGATGAATGAGGGTTACCGGTACGCCGACTGGTTAATCACTGTTCCATTGCTCGTGATCGAACTTCTCATCGTTCTTGGAGTCTCCAACGAGATTCGTAAGGGCCTCATGTGGAAACTCGTCCCAGCGACCGTTCTCATGATCGGCCTTGGGTATCCCGGCGAGGTTTCATCAGATAACGGCACGAAGTGGCTGTGGTGGGTTCTCGCCATGATTCCATTCGTCTACATCTTGTGGGTGCTGTACGGCCAGCTCCAGGCGGCATCAAGCCGAGAGTCCGGAGCCGTAGCTGGAGCAATTAAGAAGGCAACCGCTGTTCTTCTCGTCACATGGTGTGTGTACCCCATTGCCTACCTCTTCCCAGTGTTTGATGCTTCTTCTGAGGGGCTCGAAGTACTGCGGCAGGTTGGCTACACCTTCGCCGACATCACAGCCAAAGCTCTCTACGGACTGATGATCCTCGGAATTGCGAAGGCTCGAACCGCGAACGAGTCATAACAGTCAGACTGCTCGAACTAGTTGAGCGACAAATGAAGAAGAGCCCGGGCATAAGCCCGGGCTCTTTTCGTTGGAGCGGGTGACGGGAATCGAACCCGTATCATCAGCTTGGAAGGCTGAGGTTCTAGCCGTTGAACTACACCCGCGGCGACAAAAAGACTATCTGCACGAGCCCTCGGAACCGCACCACTGGTGCTCTGCCGCTGTTCTCCGCGTGCGAGACTTTGCACATGGCACGATTTGTTGTTGCGCATGGAGCGTGGTCCGCTGGCTGGGCCTGGAAAAAGATGCATCCGCTCATGGCAGCGGCGGGACATGAGATGTTCACCCCGACATGGACGGGAATCGGCGAACGACGTCACCTCGCCAGCGAGCAGGTCAACTTGTCGACCCACATTGCGGATCTCGTTCAGCACATGGAGACCGAGGACCACTCGGACGTCGTCCTTCTTGCCCATAGTTACGGGGGGATGGTCGCAACTGGTGCGATGGCTCACATCGGTGACCGAGTCCGACAAGTCATCTACCTCGATGCAGTTGTTCCCGAGCGTGGACAGTCAATGCTTGACACCGCAGACCCCGCAGTTCGAGATGCCTTGATGCAGCGGGTCGCAGAGAGCGGGTCAACTCCGTGGCTGGTTCCATCGAACCCGATGCCCCCGGACACACCGGAAGAAGACCTTGAATGGATTGCATCACGTCGCGTCGAGCAACCGCTTTCGACGTTCACCGAACCATGTCCATTCGGTGCAACCGAAATCACCGTTCCGAAGGCGTACATCTATTGCCTGAAAATCGGGCCAGGCGATATGTTCGGCCGGTTCGCTACACAGGCACAAGCATCGCCGGATTGGGTGTATCGAGAGATTGATGCAAGCCAT
>JAPOIQ010000366.1 GCA_029978815.1 bacterium | reverse complement strand
TTTTGCCGACTATCAGCGCATTCCGCATTGGGAGATTGGCGAGGCTCTTGGAATTCTCGACAATGAACGAGCAACAAAAATTGCGGCATCGATGTTCACGATGCAGCGCGGTGCTGGGGCGACCATGGCCCGAGCATTGTGTCAATACGCACTCGATAGCAACGCTGACGCGTTCGAAGAGATCCGTCCACCGTCGCTCGTATCAACCGCAACGCTGACCTCGACAGGGCAGCTACCAAAATTTGCAGATGACGCATATGCGATTGAACGTGACGATCTGTGGTGCATTCCAACTGCTGAAGTTCCGCTGACATCGATGTACAGCGGTGAAATTCTGGAGGCCGCAGAACTTCCGGCGCGATTCATGGCGTACAGTCCGTGTTTTCGGCGCGAGGCAGGTTCTGCTGGTCGGGATACCCGAGGCATGTTGCGGTCTCATGAGTTCGACAAAGTTGAGATTTTGGCGCTTGCGACTCCTGAGCAAGCGCCCGCACTGCTTGCCAATATGGTTGAACGCGTTGAACGGATGATCTCCTCGCTTGGGCTTCACCATCGTGTCATTGAGATTTGTGCCGGTGATTTAGGCCAGAGTCACCATCGTTCCTTCGACATCGAGGTGTATGCCCCAGGCTGTGAGCAGTGGCTTGAGGTTTCGTCGGTGTCGTGGTTCTCCGATTATCAGGCTCGTCGCGCTGACATTCGCTATCGCCAGGTCGATGCCGATGGCAAACCGATGAAGGGCACTGCTCTCGTGCATACGCTGAACGGCTCAGCACTCGCAGTGCCTCGGGTATGGGCGGCGATTCTTGAAACGCACCGTCAAGACGATGGAAGTGTGAAGGTCCCTGAGGTGTTGTTGCCATACATGCGAGGTATCACCGTTCTCGGAGGCTGAGATGACAGGCGACAATGATTTGGTCCGCGACCGGCGAGTTCAATATGAAACCGCTGGGCTTGACATCTCTGATGTTGACCACTCGCCGGTAGCGCAATGGCATCGTTGGCACGAAGAGGCTGCTGAGGCGGGCCTTGTTGAACCCAACGCAATGACGGTGTCGACGGTTGATGCCACCGGCATGCCCGACGGTCGAATCGTGCTTGCTCGTGAAGTCTCCGAAAGTGGCATCACATTCTTTACCAATTTCAACTCCGCAAAGAGCGAACAGATCAACTCCTCTGGCAACGCCTCAGCAGTATTTGGTTGGCTCGCATTGCACCGGCAGGTTCGCGTCACGGGCTCTGTAGAGCGAATCTCTGATGCTGAGAGCGACGCATACTTTTCAAGTCGGCCGAGAGGCTCGCAGATAGGTGCATGGGCTTCACCACAATCAGAAGTCATTGAAAGCCGGCAAACTCTCGAGTCGCTGGTCGCTGATGTCGAGGCGCAGTTTCATGACAAAGAGGTCACACGCCCCCCGTTTTGGGGAGGTTGGCGAATCATTCCCGTGCGCTGGGAGTTCTGGCAGGGCCGCCCGAGCCGCTTACACGATCGCATCCAATATGTGCCTTCAGAACAAGAATGGGTTCGTCAACGTCTCGCTCCGTAAGCCACCGCCCAGGTGCGCTCCTAGACTTGGAGTGTCATGAATACGCAACCCCCGGCGGGCTCCCTCCAAGCAAACGATCCGTGCTGGTGCGGAAGTGGCCGCAAGTACAAGCGGTGCCATCGGAACACTGAAGGTCGGGTGCACCCAGGGGAGATCTCCCCAATGCGATTGGTTCCAGACACGATTCCTCGGCCCTCCTATGCCGATTCGGGGATTGTGGAGCACTGGGATGAGCCGCTCGTGAAAAGCCCGGAGATTATTGAACGCATGCGCCACTCGGGCAAGGTCGCAGCCGAGGTGCTTCGACTCGCTGGTGAGTTTCTTGAACAAGGAAAAACGACTGACGAAGTAGATGCC
>JAPOIQ010000413.1 GCA_029978815.1 bacterium | reverse complement strand
TTTCCCCTGACCGACTGCCCGCACTGGCGTTCTGTCTTCTCTTCCGTTTTCAAGGAGCTACTGCTCAGACACATTCACTTGCGTGACTTGGTGTCACCCTCGAACCTTTCGGCTTTTGGGGCGAGGGGTAACAATACTGCTCGCGCAGTGCTCACACAACCCTGCGTCAAGAAAAAATCCGCAGAAGATGATGTGACGTTCGTCCCTTTTGCATGAGGCGTAAACCACCTACGAGCGGAGCGATTTCTGAAACGTTTGATTCAAGATCAAGAACCTCGCCATTGCACCGGAAACCGCGCTGCTCGAGTGTGCGTCGAGCATCGCCTTTTGACTTTGCTAATCCGCACTGCACGAGCAGTCCTGGCAGGTCCGCACAGTCAGCGGCGGATACTTCGGTGACTGACAACTCGCCGGCGACAACGTTCATTGCCTCAGCATCTGCTTCACGTGGATCTGAACCAAAGAGCACGGCCGCGGCAGCATCAGCGGCTCGCGCTGCGTCTTCGCCATGAACCATTGCGGTGAGTTCATACGAAAGCGCCCGCTGCGCAGCCCGCTCATGCGGCGCTGACTCGTGCTGCGTAAGAATTTCGTCAATCTCTTCAATCGACTTCAAACTGAAACGCAAGAGCCGATCGCGAACATCGGCATCATCGGTCTGGAGCCAGAACTGACGGAACTGATAAGGACTCGTTCTCTCAGGATCGAGCCACACTGCACCGGCCGCCGTCTTACCAAACTTCGTGCCGTCGCTTTTCGTCAGAAGAGGCCAAGTCAGGCCGAATGCCGACGCGCCTGCTGTGCGACGAATGAGGTCGATGCCGGCGGTGATATTTCCCCACTGGTCGCTGCCACCCATCTGTAATTCGACATTGTGAGCCGCGTGTAAATGACGGAAGTCATTCGCTTGCAACAACATGTAGCTGAACTCTGTGAACGAGAGGCCTGATTCTGCTGAAAGGCGGGACTTCACTGAGTCTTTACCCAGCATCTGCGGAACCGAAACATGCTTGCCGATATCGCGAAGGAAGTCGAGTAACGGCATCTGCACTGTCCAGTCGGCATTGTTCACCATCGTTGCCGGATTTGAACCAGAGAACTCCAAGATGCCTTCAAGCTGACGCGAGATACTGAGCACGTTGTGCTCAAGCTCGTCGCGGGTCAGCAAGTTACGTTCCTCTGAGCGTCCGCTCGGGTCACCGACCATTCCGGTTGCTCCACCAGCGAGAGGAAACACGCGATGGCCATTCATCTGAAAGCGACGGAGCCCTACCTGACCAAGGAGATGTCCAACGTGCAACGAATCGGCCGTTGGATCAAAGCCGACGTACACACCGATTGGACCAGACGCCAAACGGGCAGAGAGCTGCTCGCGGTCGGTGGTGTCGTGAATAAGTCCACGGGCATCAAGTTCGGCGATGAAATCCATACGCCCAACATCGTGCCACGACTCGGCTCAAGAACCGACATTGCCCGAGACCTACGATGTGGTGATGCCTCATGATCCGACGAGTGACCAAGAGCTCGCCGCCCTCTTCGGTGACTT
>JAPOIQ010000244.1 GCA_029978815.1 bacterium | reverse complement strand
TCCCCATCAACGAGGCGTTGCATGAACCACTTCGCTCCCCACTGCCACGGAAGGTGCAGATCCTTAACAAGGAAACTTGCGACGATCATGCGAACACGGTTATGCATCCAGCCTGTCGCCGCTAGTTGACGCATCCCGGCATCAACGATTGGGAAACCAGTCATCCCTCGACACCACACGTCAAATCGCTCTCGAGCGGCTCGATCGGTATCAACAACAATCCCGTTGAGCTTGGTATCCAAATTTGCCCATGCCGAGTCGGGACGTCTCGCAAGCACGTCAGCATAAAAATCGCGCCACGCCAACTCACTTTCGAATGTGTCGTGATGCGGTGATGACGGGTCGAGATCGTTGAGAAGTCGAGCCGGATGAATGACTCCGAATCGAAGTGCAGCTGATAGCCGGCTTGTTCCATCTTTTGCGGGCACGTCCCTCAGATCGCCGTACTGGTTGAGAGATCCGTGTGAGAACGCTTTCCAACGCTGCATCACGTTGCCGGTCGTCAAATCTGCGAGCGACTCATCTATGAGCCCACTAACGGGTCGCCCGAACGACTGGCTCTCACCATCGAGCGAGACCCAGTTCGGATCGCGTGGAGCATCAGCAAGCACCGATTCGCTCGCCGACAGTACCGATTTCCAACGCCGACGGAACGGAGTGAACACGGCGTAGGGCGTCCCATCATCTTTCAACACCCCACCGGGAGCGACAAGGTAGTTCGACCCAGTGCCGACGAGTCGACATCCTGCTGCTCGCAATGCGGCGGCAACTTCCGCATCGCGCTCATGGCCGTATGGGCCGTAGTCACGAGAGACATGCACTTCGGTGGCGCCGATTGAGGTCGCAATGTGAACGAGTTCCTCGACCGGCTTTCCATGGCGGATCACCAATGCACCACCAGTGTCCTCATCAAGATTGGCAAGTGCTGACGCCAACGCCGCCTGTCGAGGCCCACCCGCTTGAGCGAAGACCGGGTCAACAATAAATAAGGGAAGCACGGGCCCTACCGACAATGCCCGCAGCAGTGCTTGATGGTCATCAAGTCGCAGGTCTCGTCGGAACCACAGAATGACTGGGGAAGCACTCACAGTGACAGTGTTGACGGCGACAGCGTCTCCCGCATGGTCGAGCGTGAAATCACTCTGAACCTCAGCCACACCGCACATCCGAGCACGATGACGGCCCCATAGAGCAGCGACCACGTCAACCCGATCGAATCGCCGATTACACCGGTAATTGGCCCACCGATGGGATACGAACCAAGAAATGCAACAGCACCAAAGGCGAGCACCCGGCCGCGCATCTCAGGCGGGCACATGTCTTGACTCCACGAGTTCATCGACGCAATGAATCCGGCTCCGCCGAGACCTAATGGCACCGCAACGACCAATGCGACAGGCCCAGAGGTTGAAAATGCAAGTGCGACCCCTGAACATCCAAGAAGAACGACGTTTGCAGTCATCCAACGCAAGGAGACTTTCGAGCGACCGGCTGTCAACAACGAGCCGATCAGGCTTCCGAGACTCGTCGCAGTCATCACCCAGCCAAACCACATTCTGTTGCCCCACGCGGCATCCGCAATTCGGGGCAAGGCAACATTGTGGTTGTAGCCGAAGGTTGAGACGACCGTATAGATCACGAACACAGGTCCAAACAGCGGGGTTCTCGCAATAAACCTCACCGCCTCACGAATGGGTTGCCCACCCTTTGCGACGCGAGGAGGTTCGGTGACCTGAGATTGATCAATTGTCACGATCGAGAAAATGATTGCCGCTGAAGTCACTGCGTTGATAACAAACATCCACCCCACCCCAAGTGGGCCGATGAGAAGAGCCGCAATCGCGGGACCGAAAATCCTTGAACCAGTCATCGTTGCGGTATTCAACGACATCACATTTGAAATCTCATCTTGGTTAACTAGCTCGGTAAGAAACCCGCGCCGAGAAGGATTATCCAACGCAGAGACAATGCCCAGCATCAGGGTGGCTGCGTACACCACTCCGAGCGAAAGCGAACCAGTGAGATGCGCGAGCGCAAGAAGCACCGCTTGAAGAGCCATCAAAGATTGGGTGATGAGCACCACCCGATGTCGGTTGACCCGGTCAGAGAGCGAACCAGCCCAGGCGCCAATCACCAGCAGTGGTCCGAATTGCAGAGCGGTGAGGATGCCAATCGCGGTGGTCGATTCGGTCAAACGGTCTACAACGACTGCAACCGTTGTGAACTGGACCCATGCACCAATCTGAGAAACCGCTAACCCACCGAGATACCGGCGCACGTTGTGATGACGTAGCGACCGGAAGGTCGTGGACTGAGCGGGTGACACGACTTAGTCGTCCAGCTTCAACGCTGAGATAAATACATCACCCGGCACCTCAACACGGCCGATCGCTTTCATCTTCTTCTTGCCCTCTTTTTGCTTTTCGAGAAGTTTCCGCTTTCGGGTGATGTCACCGCCGTAACACTTCGCCAAGACGTCTTTACGTTTTGCTTTAACCGTCTCTCGAGAAATCACTTTCCCGCCAATTGCCGCCTGGATTGGAACATCGAACATTTGCCGAGGAATCAACTCTTTCAATTTTTCGCACATTCGGCGCCCGTAGTGCTCAGCGTTATCTCGATGAACAATCGTCGAGAACGCGTCGGCAGGAATACCGTTGAGGAGCAAGTCGACACGGACAAGGTTCGATGGGTGGTATCCAACAAGTTCATAATCGAGGCTTGCGTACCCCTGACTACGACTCTTCAATTGATCGAAGAAATCGACCACGACCTCAGCGAGCGGAATTTCGTACACCAACTCAACTCGCTCGGGCGAGAGGTACTCCATTCGCTTCATTTCTCCACGCCTCGTCTGACAGAGTTCCATTAGCGGCCCGGTGTACTCAGTGGGAGTAATAATCGACACTTTGAACACTGGTTCTTCAATGAAGTCGACCTGCTGGGGTGGAGGCAGTTCAGCTGGGTTATCAACGATTGAGACCTCGCCGTCGGTTCGTGTCACTCGGTACTCAACCGAGGGGGCAGTGGCAATGAGAGCGAGGCCAAATTCGCGTTCGAGACGTTCCTTCACGATCTCCATGTGCAACAAACCAAGGAATCCGCACCTAAAACCAAACCCGAGCGCACCTGAGGACTCCGGGGTGTAGGTAATTGAGGCATCGTTCAACTTGAGTTTCC
>JAPOIQ010000224.1 GCA_029978815.1 bacterium | reverse complement strand
GAGCCTCCGGCAGCCCGGACGGTCTCAAGGTTCGTGTCGGGGAGGCCTATCACTCCGTCGAATCCCATTCCCGCTGACAGGATCGCCAACTCAGCACCCCACAGGTCTGCAGCGATGATCCGGTCGTCGAAGAACGCCGGCGGGGAGTCGTCAGCATCCTGGCCTGCAGCGCCGGGTCCGATCGGCAGTGACGGACGTGGAGCGTCGACTGCCACCTCCTCGTCATCGCCGACCTCCTCGGTCAGTTCGTCGTCGGCCGCCGGGGATTCCGGAGTTAATCCGGGGTCCGGTTGTCCATCTGTTTCCGAAGCACCGGCATCGCTGTGGTCCTCAACCGATCGCTCGTCGATTGCGTTACTACCGCAACCGACGGCGATAAGCGCGAAGACCAGGAGTGCGATTAGCGGCTGCACTCCGTTGCGGACGCTGTCACGATCTACATTCACTTGTTCAAGCATTTTTCTCTCTCTTCTCATATCGATGCACCCAGTTGGGTAACGAAGGCTTTTGGCATCATCGGACGACAATGCGTGAGCAAATGTCTCGGTGAGTTCGCGGCTTGCGTTACCAGTCAGATCAGATCTCTGAGGCGAGAGTCCTGACCCTGCGTTGTTAGCGCCGCTTGAATGTCGAGGTGGTTTGGTTGAGTATTTCATGCTCGCAACGCTTCGGTCGGAGCGAGTCTGGCGGCTCGCATCGCTGGGTAGAGGCCAGCGGCCGCGCCGATAAATAGTGCGGCAAGGAACCCCCCAGCGGCGGCGGTGCTCGGGATAATGACTCGCCAACCTTGCAGGCTTGAGTAGAGGTACGTCGCTCCGATACCGAGCGCAACGCCAACTGCGCCCCCGAGAGCAGACAGGATGACTGCTTCGGTGAGGAATTGCCGGCGGATGTGGGCGCGCGTTGCGCCGAGTGCTCGCCGAAGGCCGATCTCACCGCGCCGCTCGATAACAGCGATCACCATTACGTTCGCAATACCGATGCCACCGACAAGTAGAGCAACGGCTCCCAAGCCGAGAAACAAGGTAGTTAACGCGTCATCGGCAGCAGCTTGCGCTTCTAACGCATCACTTGGCCGGCTCACTGTTACTTCTTCCGGATTCTCCGGATCTGCGGTCGCAGGAATGAGCGCTCGATTTGCGTCGATTGTTCCGTTTTCGACTCGAGCAAAAATGGTTGCGGGGGCGGGGTTACTTTCAAAGAATTCTTCAGCCGCTGGTTGCCCCATAATTGCGGATCGGTCGAGGTCGGCTGATAGCGGGAACTCCTCAAGGGTCCCGACCACTTCAACATATTGCTCCCCGATGTACACATACGTTGGTTGCGTCAACGTCGAGATGCCAAGCCGCTCCGCTGCGACCGAGCCAAGTACCACCGCTGGGTAGGTGCTCGTTGCATTGTTCAGCCATGACCCTTCGTCGATCGATCCATTAAGCGTGTCAAGTAGCGACTGACTCGCAGCGACCACATTTAGCCCACGGGTTTGGCCGTTGGGAACGAATTCGTTCTTTAACACGCTTGCGTCGACATCATAAATAGCACTCGCAATTTCCACTGTTTCGATTCGGTTAATCGCTGCCAACGCCTCTTCAGGGAATGAGCCGTCACCTCCGCCAATCCCTACTCCTGATTCCACCGTGAGCAGGTTGGTGCCCAGTGCGGAAATTTCATCAAGCAGTGCCGATTTCGACGACTCACTGAGGCCGAGAACTCCTACCATCGCCGCGATACCGATTGAGACGCCGAGAGCAGATAGTGCTGTGCGCATCTTGCGAGCACGTGGCCCCGAAGCCCCTACTCGGAGTACGTCGCTCGGTCGAAGACGGCTCGCAAGCGTAGGTGACTGACGTACTGGAGTCATGTGTAGCTGCTCTGCAATGCTGTGTCTGACTCAATGCGACCGTCAAAGACAGTGACTTGCCGAGGAAGCGATGCAGCAATTTTGGTGTCGTGTGTGATCACCGCAATCGTTGTTCCCTCTTCGTGAAGCCCAGCGATCAGATCCATAACGGCCCCTGTTGATTTCGAATCCAGGTTGCCGGTTGGTTCATCAGCTAACACAAATGCAGGCTCGTGCACGAGGGCTCGAGCGACGGCGACTCGCTGGCGCTCACCACCGGACATGTGGCTTGGCGGATGTGTGAGCCGATGTCCGAGACCGACTCGTTTCAGTGTCTCAGCAGAGCGTTCTCGACGCTCGTTGAGACCAACCCCCTGATAAATGAGTCCGTTCGCGACGTTGTCGATGGCTGACATACCGTCGAGAAGAAAGAACTGCTGGAATACGAAACCAATGCGCCGTGCTCGCACCCCAGCAACCTGTTTATCACTCAGTGTCGCCGTGTCGTTGCCGTCTATAGATACAACCCCGCTTGTGGGCCGATCGAGTGTGCCCATGACATTGAGCAGGGTGGATTTCCCACTTCCTGAGGGTCCGACAACAGCGATGAGTTCGCGGTGATCGATACGAACTGAGATATTATCAAGCGCTCGGACAGGCGGGAACCCTGGGGACTCCTTGACGACGTTCCGCATCTCGAGAGCTGCTGCTCGACTCATGATGGGACCACCACTTGTGTCCCCGGTTGGATACCGGTGACTTCCACCCAGCCATCGCTAAACATGCCGGGTCTGACCTGAAGAAACGTCGTGCCGGTCGTTGTGATTGCTTCAACTGCGAAATTCCCGTCACCCGTCGCAACCAATGCGCTCACTGGAACAACGGTTGCCCCGGTTGCAATGTTTTCGACCAGCTTGACCTGAACATTGACCTGGTTGAAATCGCGTACTGACGTCGGAACTTGGGCGATCGAAAGCTCAATGGCAATTGTGGGTTCGGCTTCTGGATTCATTGGGTCGACTGTCGTTGATGTCGCTACCGAGGTGACGGTGCCCTGGGTGATCTCGCCGTCCGGGAACTCGATATCTACGACGTTGCCCATAGCGAGTTTGTCTTGGTCGGCAACTGAGATCGATGTCTCGATTACTCGGGCAGCGGTCTCAGTCGACGACGACCACAGCACTGAACCTGACGCAATCGTGCCGTCCTCGTAGTCGGTAATTGAGCCGGCAACCGTGCCGGGCGCGAAGACTATGAGATCGCCGAGTGAAATGATGCCGTTAACGACAACGCCGTCGAAGGTTCTTCCGAGGTCTTCTTGCCACTCGGTGATGGCCTGCTTGGTGACATCGTCAAACACATCGTCGACCTCTAAGTCACCTTTTACGTCGTAGCCGAGAGAGAAGAGCATGTCCTCGACTGCGCGTACGTCATCACCGGATTTAACACCCTCTTCGATATTTCGGTCGAATGTTGCCTCGCTGATCATTGCGGTCACGGCGCGATTGTCGATCGCGTACAACAGATCTCCCGATGCGATCTCTTGACCGCTTGTCACTAGCGTCTCGACCTGTCCAG
>JAPOIQ010000097.1 GCA_029978815.1 bacterium | reverse complement strand
GGTCCGAGCGCCCCCTTGCGTGTGTTGTGCGCGCGGAGGGAAGCGCAATTACTGCCGAAGAGGTTGTCGATTTCCTCCGTGATCGGGTCGCTCGATGGCAGCTGCCCGACGCAGTCGAATTTATTGACGAGGTCCCGAAGACCAGCGTTGGAAAGTTTTCGAAGAAAGACCTTCGTGCTCGATACGCCGATTTTGTGCTCCCTGAATAGCGAATGTGTCCGTTCGAGTTGCTCTGAGACGTAAAGGGCAATAGTGTCTCAAATGTGACCGATGGCACACGTCGACGTGAATTGACTGATGTCGAGAGCATTGTCCTCGATGCCGCTCTCGCCTGTAGTCACCGACTCGGTTTCTCAAAGGTGACGATCGACGACATCTGTCGAGAATCAGGAGTCTCGAGAGCATCGGTGTACCGCCTCTTTCCCGGGGGGCGAGACGTCCTTTTCGAAGCGCTGAGGGTTCGCGAACTTCACCAGTTTTTCGACCACGTTCTGGCAGAAGTCGATGGAGCAACCTCGGCGGAAGCGATTGTGGTGAGCAGCGTCGTCACAGCGACGTCGCTACTTCAAGCAGATGAGCACCTCGCAATGATGTTGAGTTCCGAGCCGGGGGAGGCCTTGGGTCAACTCACTGCTGCTGGGCTCCCACGAATTATCCGAATGGCAACCGAGGCCCTCTCTCCTCAACTCGAACCACTTATCGGTCAGGTTGCGGCACATCGACTTATTGACCTCGTCGTTCGACTTACCGTCTCGCATTTTCTGTCACCGGTTGACTCGGTCGACCTCAACGATGCAGCAAGCGCCCGACAATTTCTCTTTCCACTTATCTCTTCTGTGACCTTGCACGAGCAGAGCTCAAGTTCGGTCACAACTCTCAACTAGGAGCATCCCATGAGCACCACAGAACAGCCAACTGGCCACGCTGCAAACGCCGACATCATCGGCCGCGACGAGATTGACGACATCGAAGCGATTTTGTCTGTCTCCAATGTGGACGTTGACGAAGTCGAGCACATTGTGAAAGACAACGCTGACGCAATTTTCACCTGGGACTACTCACTCGCTCGGCCGCAACTTCGCAAACTCTACGAGAAGGCCAAGGTTGGCCAGTGGAACGGCACAACCGATCTGCCTTGGGACACTGAAGTTGAGCTCGATGAAGTTGTCACCTCGGATCAAGCCGCATTTTCGGCGGGTTTGAGTCCCGACCATTACGCGGGCACCGTTGTTGAGAAGTGGGGTGACAAAGAATGGCTGGAATTCGGTATTGACAGTCGTCGCTGGACCCTTTCACAGTTCCTCCACGGCGAACAGGGCGCGCTTCTTTGCACTGCGAAAATCACTGAAACAGTTCCGTGGTATGACGCCAAGTTGTACGCGGCGACTCAAGTCGTTGACGAGGCTCGTCACGTTGAGGTGTTTGCCCGCTACCTCGATGAAAAAATGGACGGTGGGTTCCAAGTCAACGCCCACCTTCGAATGTTGCTTGACGACATCATTGAGGACTCCCGCTGGGACATGACGTATCTCGGCATGCAGGTCATGGTCGAAGGGCTTGCACTGGCGGCATTTGGATTCATGCATCAGATGACCGAAGAACCGCTGCTAAAGCAACTTCTGCGATACGTGATGAGTGATGAGGCACGTCACGTTGCGTTCGGTGTTCTCTCGCTCAAAGAGGTGTATTCAGAAATGACCGATCGCGAGCTGATGGATCGCCAAGAATTCGCGTTTGAGGCGGCGATCCGAATGCGTGACCGCTTTTTGCAGCAAGAAGTGTGGGAGAAGCAGGGTGTGAACCCGAAAGACGTCGTGCCCCTCGTCTTGCGGGACCCGACACGAGATGTGTTCCAGCAGATGCTGTTCTCGAAGATCGTTCCAAACTGTAAGAAGTTGGGGCTTCTCGACCGAAATGAGTCATGGCTTCGTCGCCGTTTTGAGGAGATGAATGTCATTCAGTTCGAAGATTGGGAAGACACCGGGTCGGAGTACCTCAAGTTCGAACTCGGTGCCGACGTCGCCTGAGCATGGTGGCCTGAACTCAGGTCACTAGTCTTTGGACTGCATGTCATTGCCAACATTCGGACGAATTCTCACCGCGCTCATCACTCCGTTCTCAAGTGACGGCAGTGTTGATCTTGATGTTGCCCAGCAGCTTGCCCGGCGTCTTGTCGAAGAGGGAAATGAAGGTCTCGTCGTCTGCGGCACAACAGGAGAATCACCAACTCTTTCTGATGACGAGAAACTCGCCATGTTCTCAGCTGTTATTCAAGCCGTCGATGTTCCGGTGGTGGCGGGAACGGTCGGGAACAACACTGCGCATTCGATCGAGCTTTCTCTGAAAGCTAAATCGCTTGGAGTTCACGGAATCCTTTCGCTCTGTCCCTATTACAACCGCCCCTCTCAGGCAGGAATTGAGCAACATCTCCGGGCGATTGCGCAAGCTGTTGATCTACCACAGGTCATCTATGACATTCCGGTCCGTACCGGCCGAAAGGTTTCAACCGAGGTGCTTTTGCGGCTTGCCCACGAAGAGAAGAACATCATTGGTGTCAAAGAAGCAGCAGGAAATCCGGCAGAGACTGCTCGACTTATTCGTGAGGCGCCTGCCGACTTTGAGGTGTACAGCGGCGACGATGGGCTTACGTTGCCGCTGTTGTCAATTGGTGCAGTTGGAACGATTGGTGTAGCAACCCATTGGACCGCTCCAGATCACGTGGAAATGTTTGCGGCACTCGAGACCGGCGATCTGGCAGCAGCAACGGCGGTCAACCAGCGAATGCTGCCGAGTTTCGCATTTGAAACTGGCGACCTCACTCCAAATCCGATCCCTTCAAAAGCCATGATGCGGACGCTCGGATTTGAGGTTGGCCAGTGCCGGCTTCCACTTGGCGATGCTCCTGAGGGCCTCGAAGACGAGGCGCGTCGGGTATACGCGGAGCTGGTGGCGGCGCGTGGCTGAACCAGTTCGTATCGTCATTCTGGGCGGCCTTGGAGAGATTGGTCGAAACTGTCTTGCCATTGAGCAGGGAGAAGGTGATCGCCGGTCGATACTGGTGATCGATTGCGGCATCATGTTCCCGTCCGCAGATTTGCACGGAATCGATCTCGTGCTCCCTGACTTCACTTACCTCCGTGAGAACGCGCCGTTGATTAGCGCCCTCGTTGCGACGCACGGCCATGAAGATCACGTCGGAGGTATCCAGTTCCTGCTCCGTGATGAGCATGGCATTGGTGACCGACGCGACACCCCTCTTCCGGTCTACGGCTCAAGGCTTACTCTTGGCCTCGCTCGAAATCGAATTGAGGAGGCAGGCCTACTGGGACGGGTTGACTTCGTACCGACGAATGATGGCGATCGGGTTGAGATTGGCCCATTTGAAGTTGAGTTTGTTCCCGTCACCCACTCGGTTCCGCACGCCCATGCAATTGTTGTGCGCACCGACCAGGGTGTCATTTTGCATTCTGGCGATTACAAACTTGACCTCACCCCGGTCGATGATCGTCGTTGCGACCTTGCTCGTTTGGGCGAAATAGCGCGCTCGGAAGGAATTCGGTTGTTGCTCGCTGACTCGACCAACGCCGAAGAACCGGGCTTCGCTCCGAGCGAGACATCAGTTGGAAGCGTGTTACGCCAAGTTTTTGCCGAGCACGAAGGTCGGCGGATCATTACGGCGAGTTTTGCGAGTCATCTCCACCGAATTCAGCAGATTGCCGATGCGGCAATTGCGTCCGGTCGTAAAGTCGCAACGCTCGGCCTCAGCATGCGCAAGAACGTCCGCCTCGGGCGCGATTTGGGTGTGATATCGATTCCTGATTCGTCCCTCATTGATGTTGAAGACATCGATCAGTACCCGCCGGGTGAGATCTGCGTGATTTCAACCGGCAGCCAAGGCGAACCAATGTCGGCGCTTGCCCTATTGGCTCGGGGAGAAAATCGGTTCGTGAAGTTGGGCGAGGCCGACACGGTGGTGTTGTAGAGCCACGCAATTCCTGGCAATGAAAGCAACGTCAACCGTGTGATTGACGGATTGTTGCGGCGTGGAGCAAAAGTGGTGCATTCCGGTGTTGCTGATGTGCATGCGACTGGCCACGCCCAAGCTGACGACATCAAGACGTACCTGTCGATTGTGCAGCCAGAGTGGTTTGTGCCCGTCCACGGCGAGTACCGGCACCTCGTTGCGAACGCTGCTCTCGGTCGTCTCATGGGAATCTCCGATGATCACGTGCTGCTCTGCGAGGACGGCGACGTCCTTCTCCTCGATGACGAGGGTGCCGGCCACTTTGATCGGGTCCCGGCCGGTTACGTCTATGTCGACGGAATCATCGGAGACGTTGGCAACGGTGTCATCCGTGACCGGCGCGTGCTCGCTGAAGAAGGCGTTGTCGTTGTCGTCGTGACGGTCGACGTGCAAACAGGAACGGTGCTCACCGGTCCTGAGATCATCACTCGCGGCTGGGTCTATGCCCCTGAAGCAGAAGATCTGCTCGACGAAGCATGCGACACAGTGGCCGCAGCGGTCGAACGTGCTCTCGCTGGTGGCACTCGAGATGTTGAGGCATTGGAACGTGAAGTTCGGAGGTCTGCTGGTCGTTTCGTCAATGAGCGAACGAAGCGACGTCCGATGATTGTTCCTGTTGTCATGGAAACATGATGCGGCTCGCGGTTCTTGCGGCTGCGATTGCGCTGGGGGGCTCTGCATGTGGTTCAACACCTGATGTCGCCCGTCCCTTGGTGAGTGAAATTCCCGGAGCGGTGGAAGCGCTTGAGAAGAAGTTCGGCAGTGATCTTGACTATTTCGAGATTTCCGCTGACCTCGTTGGGGTCACGCTCATTCTTGCCGAGTCAGAGGTTGATAATGCAGGAGAAGTTCTCGGTGTGTTCGCAACGACCTACCGGTGGGAGTCAGGCAACCTCACGACTGACGGAGAAACATTGCCTGCCGAGGGTGCAACCTTTCGGTCATCTGCAATCGACCTTGACCCAGAGAATCTGTTTGAAAGGATCGATGCTGAGTTATCGACTCCTGTAATCGTGGATGTTGCGATTCAAGGCACCGGTACTGGCTCGACTGTTATTGATGCAACCGTCGTGAACGAAAAGGGTGGAACGCTTCTCGTTTTATTGTCGGGTGACGGTCGCATTTTGGGTGTTCAAGCGTCCTAGTCGGGTATGGCTGAACTAGGTGGTCCCGCGTTGATACCGTTAGAGGCGCATGGCGAAAGGTGGAAACGCTCCCAAATCGCGCCCCTCGGCAGCTAACAAGGGTGCTGCGAAGAAGGCTTCCTCAGGTCGAAACGCGGGCAATGGGCGTTCGCAGGGCAAGAGTAAGTCGAGCGATGACAGCGGATTGCTCGGTATCGCGCTCATCGCTGTTGGGGTTCTCCTGATCTTGGCGATCTGGTTCTCCTTAGCCGGGCCTGCCGGTGACGGTGCAGGGACATTTCTCGGTTGGTTCCTCGGCATCGGTCGACACCTGCTGCCACTCGTTCTCATCGGGAGCGGGGTGGCAGTTCTGCGTGATCACGAGCCTCAAGCACCGATTCGAGTAGGGATCGGCTGGGCTCTCGCAGTGCTGT
>JAPOIQ010000330.1 GCA_029978815.1 bacterium | reverse complement strand
GTCTTGTGGAAGCCATGGGTCACATGCTGCGACGAATTGTTCCTCTGACATCATGCGGATGTATTCGCCGTTAAATGAAGAAAGCTTTTTCACATCGAAAAAAGCAGGTGACAGGTTGACATCGGTCAACGCAAAGAGCGACACGATTTCGTCCCAAGGAAGTATTTCTCGGTCATCTCCAGCTGACCACCCGAGGGTCATCAAGTAGTTCACCATGGCATCCGCTAGGAAGCCCTCCTCGCGGTATTGCTCAAGTGCCACTTTGTCACGCCGCTTCGAGAGTTTCTTGCGTTGCTCATTCACCAGAACCGGAACATGTCCCCAAACTGGCGGCTCTCGGTCAAGGGCATTCCAAATCATCTGCTGCTTCGGTGTATTCGGCAGATGCTCCTCAGCACGAATCACATTGGTGATGCCCATCGACATGTCGTCGACAACGTTTGCAAGATTGAACACCGGGGTGCCATTGCTTCTCACGAGCACAAAATCTTCGATGACAGAATGATCGAACTCAACATCACCACGGACTTGGTCACGAACGATGGTGCTTCCCTCCGGAACCTTAAATCGAAGGACTCGACCCGGACCGGGCTCAAGGCCGAGGTCGCGAGACCAGCCGTTGTATCCCGTCACCCCTTCAGCCTTCGCTCGCTCAGCAATGTCGTCAGGCGACATGTCGCAGTAGTAGGCGTGACCTGATTCAAAAAGTTTGGATGCTGCTCGAAGGTGCTCTTCGGCATAGGCACTTTGGAAATACGGACCTTCAAATGTCGGACTTGATGAGTCAATTCCGAGCCACTCAAGCGCAGACAGGATTCCGTCGGTCCATTCCGGCCGATTGCGCGCCTCATCGGTGTCTTCGATGCGAAGAACGAACGTTCCTCCAGACGACCGGGCAAGAGCCCAGTTAAACAAGGCTGTTCGAGCTCCACCCACATGAAAGAACCCGGTTGGGGAGGGTGCAAATCGAAAACGCGGACCTGAGGAGTTCATCACCTGCAGACGTTACCGGCACGGTGTTGCTCCATTGCCACACCCGATTACCATCTTCGGTATGGCCTCCCATGCATCCCATGAAGATCATCGCTCTGTTTCTGGTGGTCTCGCTCGGGCATCAGTGTTCGGTATTAACGATGGCCTCGTCTCGAATGTCTCGCTCATCCTTGGTTTTGCAGCGAGCGGAGTTGATTCGACAATCGTCCGACTAGCGGGGCTCGCTGGTGCGGTAGCGGGGGCGATTTCGATGGCCGCCGGAGAGTGGGTGAGCATTTCGGCTCAGAATGATCTGGTTCAGCGTGAGCTCGATATCGAGTTGCGAGAACTAGAGCACAACACTGAAAGTGAGACCGCCGAGCTTGCAGCGATTTACGAGGGTCACGGCATGGAGCCATCGAGTGCGGCTCAAGCAGCCGCAGAAGTCATGCGCTCCCCTGCCGATGCACTTGCGGTTCACGCTCGTGAAGAATTTGGTGTTGACCCTGGCTCACTACCATCAGCTTTTCAAGCAGCTGCGCTTTCACTTGTTTCGTTCATCGTCGGAGCGCTCTTGCCACTCATCCCGTGGTTCATCGGGTCAGGCACCGTTGCAACCACATCGTCACTTGCAATCGGAATGATCGCCGCCGGAATTGTCGGAGCTGTGGTCGGAAAGTTTGCAGAACGTCCAATTGCGTGGGCTGCGATTCGCCAAGTGCTGATCGTGCTCGTCGCATGCGGTGCGACATATCTCATTGGCCAAATATTTGGCATCACCCTGAGTTAGCACCACACAGATAAAAGTTCTGCTCGGTCGGTACAGAGATGGGACGACCTGCTGAGATGTAGGTGTGACGCAACTCAATGTGCTTGGCACCGAACTTGAAGAATGCTCAATGGACCCTCTCACCGGGTCCCGTCGAAACGGTTGCTGCGACAACTTTGGCGATGATCCGGGAATGCACGTGATCTGCTGTGTGGTCACCGACGATTTCCTCACTTTTTCTGCAAGTTGCGGAAATGATCTTTCAACACCCATGCCGATGTATGGCTTTCCCGGTCTTCGCCATGGCGATCGCTGGTGCGTGTGCGCATCTCGCTGGGTCGAGGCCTACGAAGCAGGTCGTGCCTGCCAAGTTGTTCTGGCCGCCACTCACATGTCAGCGCTCGAGTATGTCGACCTCGAGGTCTTGAAGTCGCACGCTGTCGACGCTCCATAACGACTACCCAAAGAGTGCTGCGGGATTCAGAATGCCATCTGGATCGCACACATCCTTCAACC
>JAPOIQ010000081.1 GCA_029978815.1 bacterium | reverse complement strand
CAGCCCTCGTCCGGCGTGCGCGTAGACCTCATTGAGCGTTTGATGTGGTTCGCAGCGTTCAAAGTCGGTCCGTAACGCTTCCGAAACGAGCGTCGCTCCACGTTCGAGAGCTTCAAGACCGTCAGCGACTGTGAGTAACGCCTCAGGCCCACGCGATGTATCGAGAACGAACACTCCAGCCCGATCCTCAATCGTGCGAAGTGCTTGCGCAAGCGAGTCGGTCGCCAAGACGGGTTTTGGTTCAACCATGTCCTCTTGAACTTCGATCACCCGACCTTGATCAACATCTTGAACGAATTCGGCAACGTATCCAGAGGCTGGCTTGGTGAGAATCTCTTCGGGAGTTCCGATCTGCACGACTCGACCGCCTCGCATGATGCACACGCGGTCACCAATTCGAAGTGCCTCGTTGAGATCATGGGTGATGAACAAGATGGTTTTTCTCAACTGCTTCTGAATCGCCATCAGTTCGTCCTGCATCTGGCGACGAATCAGCGGATCAAGAGCGCTGAACGCCTCATCCATCAACAAAATTGAGGGATCGCTCGCAAGAGCCCGAGCGAGACCAACGCGCTGTTGCATGCCTCCTGAAAGTTGCGATGGCATTGAGGTGGCATAACGCTGAAGGCCTACGAGCGAAAGTGCTTCCATCGCAGAAGAAAGGCGAGTGACTTTCTCGACGCCTTGCACCTCGAGCCCGTACGCAACGTTGTCTACGACATTTCGGTGCGGAAACAGCGCAAAGTGCTGAAACACCATGCCCATTTTCTCGCGACGCACCGCCTGTAAGGCTCGACCAGACAGCGTTTGGATATCGACGTCATCAACCCACACGCTCCCGGTGGTAACCGAATGCAGTTTGTTCACCGTGCGAATAGCGGTCGACTTTCCTGAACCGGAAAGCCCCATAATCACGAAGAGTTCTCCTTGACGGATATCGACATTTACGTCTGCGAGTCCAACGACGTGGTCTGTCCAGGTTTGAATTTCGGTCTTCGAATGGCCGGCTTGCGCCAGTTCTAGGGCTCGACCACGCGGCTGTTCCCCGAAAATTTTGTAGACGCCCTCTAGGCGGATGGTTCCTGTCACAGTGCTGATATATGTCGGCTCGGGCCACCAAAACGCCAAGCAACTTCCAGGGAACCCGCTAGCCCAGACTTCCGGACCTGCGTCGCTCACCTAGTGTCACTCAAAGCGACCTCATTTAAGACCTTAGCCGGTTTGGCCCTGCGACGCCATTATTCATTGCTCATCTGAGCAAGAAATTGCAGAACCCTGCCCCTATCGCTTCTTTGATCGTCGTCGTGCCGCACGATTACTGGGCTGCCCTCCCCCAGTTCGGCTACTTGCAGCAACGGGTTTCGCCCCACGATTTCCAGCGGCCTTGTACGGCTTTGCGCGGAACCAGAGGTTGCACGCCCACTTCTCCCCATCGCCGACTGGCATCCCACCGTGCAGAGAGTTCGGGTGAAGGTTTGTTAACTCGTCTTCAATGTTGTGGAAAATGACGAGTCGACCGGGTTTGGCTTCAACCTCTAGATCAAGTTTGGGAAAAATGGTTCCGCCGCCACCAGCGACATCATTCAGGTACATGAGAGCGGTGAGTACGCGCTGCCCCCCATTTTGAGTTCGCAGACGGCCTTTCTCAGTTCGCAAATCCCAACCGTCAAAATGCGGGCGGTACTCCTGTGTCTTTGCGTAGTGAACGACCTGCATTGATTCAGCGTGGTGAGGCGGAATATCGACGAGGTCACTTACCCGATGGATGATGTCTTGAACCTGCTGCGAATCGGCGTAACGCACCCACGCGACTGATCCGGTGCGGGCAGCAGAAGTCGTGTTCACCCGTGCTGAGGTGACTTTTGCTTCCTCCAGCCGCGGCGCCGCGATGTTGATGACATGTGAACGCTCGTCCACGCTGAGGAAGTCATCGATCACCCAGATGATCGGGTCGCTGGCGAGCTGTTCGCCAATCGGGTACGAGTCCGCAAGTTTCACGTCTTCATTTTTGCATGCGCCGGCAGAGGCTTGCTTGCCCGCTGGGAGAGAAGTTGCTTGAACAGGTCAGCTAACGGAATAGATCGCGTGAGATATCTCTCAGGACCGGGGCCATTGTTGCGTCATCGTCAAACTCGAACTCAATACCACTCACCACGGCAACGGGGATGCGCGAGGTGTTTCCTTTGACGAGTTCCGCCGCTGCGGTGACCTCATCAACTACGCACAGCTCCTGCACCTTGAACTCGTGCCCGTGAGGGTCGACTTCACCGATATACGAGCGCATCGAATGCATTCCTGCTAGGCCGACACAAATATCGGTTTGCCCCTCGCGCCACGGCCGACCGAAGGTGTCGCTGACGAGCACTGCTACGTTCACGCCGAGCTCGCGGAAACGAGCGCGGATCCGCCTCGCAGATGCATCCGGGTCTTTTGGTAAGACAACGATCCGGCCATGTGCTCCACTCGACGACTGATCAACGCCTGAATTTGCACAGACAAATCCATGATGAGTTTCGGTGATCAACACCGGTCCGAGTTGACGAACGATACGCCGGCTCTCACGAAGCACAATCTCTACGACACGGGGATCTTTTTCCCACTGCTGCGACCATTCTTCTGCGAATGTTGACGGCGTCACATCTGCGAGTTCAATAATCGCACCCTCGGCCTTCGAAACAATTTTTGATGTCACGACAACAATGTCACCATCAGCAAGCGGTGTCTGGGCTGCCACCGCTTGAGCGTGAATCATCCCGGCAAGGTCGGCGCCGACCTCAATTTCAGGCAAGCCAGCAACTGGCCAGATACGAATTGAGCCGTCGGAAGACATGCGGCAAACGGTAGCGGCTCGCAACTCGGACAGGCGCCACCGAGACCGCGTTCCCCTCGCGATGTTGTCACCTCAAATCCACCCGCGTATCGCGCCACTGCTAGACAGGACCCGATGACAACGATTCGCTCAATTAATGCCATCACACTGATTGCGACCGACATGCCTGCATCAATTGCGTTCTATTCATCGCTCGGTTTTACGCTCTCATTTGGCGGCAACGACGCTGAATTCTCCACGCTGTCGATCGAACCAAATGGCCCTCACGTCAACCTCATCTCTCGGCCAGGCGACAACACCGCCAACACAAGTTGGGGGCGCGTCATCTTCCACGTCGACAACGTCGACAGGCTCTATCAAAAAGCCACCGCTGCAGGACTTAACCCGCAAACTGACCCAACGAATGCGTCATGGGGCGAGCGATATTTTGCAATCTTTGACCCCACCGGTCACGACATCAGTTTCGCAACACCGCTTGATGAATTAGAGATCGATTCAGAGCATCACGATGGCTGACATGTCGGGCACCACCACACCCGACGATTCGCAAGCTCGGTCGACATGATCGGCGCTGTGCACCTCCGGCAGGATTGTCCCGCCCGCTTGTACACATAGAGACGGCTTCCCCGTCGAAGATCACCCGGCTTTTTTGCGCCCACCTCGGCCGGGTCAACCGTCACGATCCGCCCGATGCGCTCGCCGACTTTCATCAGCGAGATCGAAAGATTCCAGATGTGCTCAACCGTGGGTTCGTCGACCTCACGAGCCGGCATCCGCGGGTCGACCCCAGCAAGAAAACAAAACTCAGCTCGATACACATTCCCAATGCCGGCGACGACAGCCTGGTCAAGCAATACCTGAGCAATCGGTGTCGATCGGCGGGCTAGTGAAGCCTTGACTCGTTCAAGGTCACCCTTGCGAACCGCGAGCGGGTCTGGCCCGATCCGCTGCCGAAGTTCTTCTTCCTGTTCTGCGCTGATGATTTCACACGCGGTCGGCCCCGACAGATACATCGCCCCCGAACTACCCACCCACCGCATACGAGTGCCGTCGGATGGTTCGGGAGCCTTCTCTGCGTCGGTGAACACTTTGAATTTTCCGAACAGGCCGAGATGGATGTGCACCGTAAGGTCACCTTCCCATCGGTGAAAGAGGTGTTTTCCGAGGGCGTCAACCCCTTCCAACCTGCGGCCGTTGAGTTCTGCGGCCCCGTCGGAGAACCGGCCTTGCGGAGAGTCAACTTCGAGAACCTCGCCCGCAAACCGACGACGTTGCAGCCGAGCCGCTCGGTGAATGGTGTGACCCTCAGGCATGATTCAACCCGCAACATCTCTGAGGAGCCTCGGGCGTTTTCACGTCACAGATTGTGACCGAAGAACAACTTTCGGGCTATTCCTTCTCACAACGCTTCAAGCATCGTCACATTCGCCATCCCGCCACGTTCGCACATCGTTTGCAGGCCACGCCCCTGGCCGCGGCGATGCAGCTCATGCACCATGGTGGTCATCAACCTTGCGCCCGTCGCCCCCAAAGGATGACCGAGCGCAATCGCTCCCCCATGCACATTCACCCTCTCAAGGTCATCGCCCAAGGCCCGCTGCCACGCAAGCACAACCGAAGCGAAGGCCTCGTTGTTTTCAACGAGGTCGATATCGGCAATCGTGAGGTTCTCTTTCTGCAGGGCACGCTCTGTTGCTGGAATCGGAGCCGAAAGCATCTCTAACGGGTCAGACGCGCTCACACTGAGGTGTGAAATTTTTGCGAGAGGTGACAAGCCGTAACGTTCGACGGCGTCTTCACTTGCAACGAGCAACATCGCTGCCGCATCCGCAATCTGACATGACACCGCAGCAGTGAGCCGACCATTTGGCTTGAGAACAGGCAACGATCGCATCTTTTCGGCATCAGGTATGCGAGGGCATTCATCGCGAGAAAGTCCGGCCACCGAGACGATCTCGTCATCGAATGCTCCCCCTTCAATCGCGGCGAGAGCTCTCCGGTGAGACTCAAGAGCGAATTGCTCCATGTCGTCACGAGAGATGTCCCAGCGCTGGGCGATCTGCTCTGCTCCGTCAAACTGGTCGAACCTGCTGTCGCCGTAACGCTTCACCCAACCGGGCGATGATGTGAACGGGTCAAAATCATCATCGCCGGGCATCGCAAACGCCTGCATCATCGGCACCTGCGACATCGACTGAATGCCTCCCGCAACAATGACATCTGCCTGACCGGCCATGATCGCCTGGGCTGCGAAATGCACGGCCTGCTGCGAAGACCCGCAACGCCGATCAATCGTTGTGCCCGGCACATGTTCGGGCATATCAGCAACCAGCCAGGCGGTTCTTGCGATGCAGCCAGCTTGTGGGCCAACGGAGTCAACATTGCCGATCATGACGTCATCGACGACCCCAGGGTCGATGGTCGAACGATCGATCAACTCGGCGATAACAGCCGCTCCCAAGTCGGCGGGATGCACTTGTGCGAGTCCGCCACCGGCTTTCCCCACTGGAGAGCGCACTGCTTGAACGATGTATGTCGGAGTTCCTTGTGATGCCATGGCCCGCAACTTAGGAAAATGTTGCCTATCGATGTCGGCGAATTAATTCGCGCGTCAACACCTACGGTTGATTATCGAGCGGTTGGCATATCAAGTGAGGCGTCACCCGGCATGCCCGACTCCGGCCAACGCTGTGTCACCACTTTTGCTCGCGTATAGAACTCGACACCCTCTGGCCCGTGTACATGGTGTTCGCCAAACAGTGAGTCTTTCCATCCACCGAACGAGTGGAATGCCATCGGCACTGGAACAGGAACATTCACACCGACCATTCCGACATGCACGCCTCGAACAAAGCGCCGTGCTGCAGCTCCTGAATTTGTGAAGACAGCTGTCCCGTTGCCATACGGATTCGAATTGATGAGATAAATCGCTGCGTCCACATCATCGACTCGCACAACTGAGAGCACCGGCCCAAAGATTTCGTTGGTGTAGACATCCATTGACGTTTCGACCCGGTCAATCACAGTTGGCCCGACGAAGAATACATTCTCAAAACCGGGAACAACGAGTCCTCGACCGTCGACTCGGATCTCTGCGCCCTGCGCTTCGCCT
>JAPOIQ010000368.1 GCA_029978815.1 bacterium | reverse complement strand
GGTGTGAGTTCGCCCCTGTGATCAACTCTCGAAACTCCAACAGATGAGCCCATATTCGCTGGTTTTACGAAACACGGGTAGCCAATTTGCTCGTCGACGAGGGTAGCGATCTCGTCGTTTGTCAGCTTGTTGGCGGCACGGATGGTGAGGTGTTTCGGAATTGGAATACCGGCTGCCGCAACCACAGTTTTTGCAACGGACTTATCCATTGCAAGGGCCGAGCTGAGAACGCCGGAGCCAACGTAGGCGACGTCAAGAACTTCGAGTAGTCCTTGGACGGTTCCGTCCTCGCCGAGTGGGCCATGGAGAAGCGGGAGCACAACGATTGGTTCTTGAGCAGAGGATCGCAGCCCTGAAATGAGATCGAAAGGGTTTGTTGGGGTACCAACAGGCGACAATGATCCTGCTTCAACGGTGTCATTGCCGGCATCTGAAAACTGATCCTCAACGATGGTCCACTCACCATCTCGTGAAATGCCGACGAGAGTGACATCGTGATGACTTCGGTCGATCGCAGCGGTTACATGCCACGCCGTAGTGCAACTTACGTCATGTTCTGCCGACCGTCCGCCGAACAGAACGACAAGATGGGTGCGAACTTTGGCCACGACTCTCACGGTACTGTCCATGGTTGTGCAGTTAACGGCATCCAAGATTGCAGAACTTGTTGGTGGTCGACTCGTTGGCGAAGATGTCGTCGTCGATGGGGTGCAGTTTGATTCCAGAGCCGAAATCGATGGTCGGCTCTTCATCGCAATAGAAGCTGAACGCAACGGTCACGATTTTGTCCCTCATGCGTTTTCCGCGGGTGCTCACTGCGCAATGGTGTCTCAACATATTGATGAGCCGGCGGGGACACTGGTGGTGGTCGACAACACGCTGAATGCCTTTGCTTCACTTGCGCGAAATGTCCGCATGAATACGTTGGCGCACGCGCAGGTCGTCGGGGTCACGGGGAGTGTTGGTAAGACGTCAACAAAAAATCTGATTACGGGGGCGCTCTCATCGTTGGAGGTCTCTTCAAGCTTGAAGAGTTTCAACAATGAGCAAGGAGTTCCCTTCACGATTCTTAATGCGTCGCAGAATTCAGATGTTGTTGTGGTGGAGATGGGCATGCGCGGATTCGGTGAGATTTCGCACCTTTGCGACATCGCCGCTCCAACGATAGGTGTGGTGACCCGTGTCGGTGAGGCTCACACTGCTCGACTCGGTGGGATCGACGGTGTCGCGACCGCCAAGGCAGAACTGGTTCAGGCCTTACCCGCAACAGGAACAGCCGTGCTGAATGCTGATGATGAGCGTGTGCTTCGTATGGCAAGTCTGTGTGCGGGTTCGGTTGTCACCTATGGGTCAGAAGGGGACGTTTCTGCTTCGCGGATTCGCACCGCCCCTCTCGGCTGCTCGAGTTTTTTCTTCTCTTCGCCGTGGGGGAGCGGAGACGTCAGCTTGCGGTTACCTGGGCAGCACATGATGCAGAATGCGCTCGCAGCAATTGCGGTCGGCGGCATTTTGTCGGTGCCGTTAGAGCAACTTATTACGGGTCTCGAGTCGGTGGTTGCCGAGGACCGTCGAATGGTGGTTCACCAACTCCCATCTGGGTCACTCGTTATCGATGACTGTTATAACGCCAACCCGACTTCCGTAACCGCTGCATTGCGGACTGTCGCGAATCTTGATGTTGATCGCAAGATTGCTGTGTTAGGTGAGATGGCAGAGGTTGATGATCCAGAGTTTGCCCATCGGCAAATCGTGGCGATTGCCGACGAGTTAGGCATCGAAATCGTCGCAATTGATACCGACTACTACGGTCTTGCGTCTACACATGAGGTCCCAAAATTTGTGGGATCATCTCTTGAGGGCGGAAACACCG
>JAPOIQ010000307.1 GCA_029978815.1 bacterium | reverse complement strand
GTCCTTGTCAGGATTTTCTGACTCGAGGTGAATGAGCTGCGCACAGATGAGGGACGCGATCTGATCATCAACGGGCGTCTGCAAGAAAATGATGTTGTCTTTTAACAGACGGCTGTACAGGTCATAGGCACGCTCACCCTTGCTCGTCTGCTCAACAACGTTCGGAACCAGATAGTTCTTCGCATCGAGGTTCATGAATCATCTCCTTCTTCCTCTTTGTTATCACCATCATGGTCGTGATCGTGGTCATGACCTAGAACTGTGTCGGCATCTAATGCGACACCGTTTGTGTCGACAAACTCAATGTGATGAAGCAACCAGTCAAACGCCTTCGATTTTTTCACCGATGCCGTCAGTTCACCCACTGCCCCATTCTGTTCGTACGCACGACGAACATTGTCTGAGGAATCGTTGAACTGCATTGCAAGCCGGGTGTACTCAAGCTCGAGATCTTCCCCGTCGACCGCAATGTCTTCTGCGACAGCGATCGCCCGAAGCGCAAGATCTGCCTTGACCGAGGTAACGGCTTGCTCACGGAAATTTGAAATGAGGTCTTCGGTTGATTGCCCGGTGGCCGACAGCCACGCTCCGAGATCCATACCTTGGGCCTCAAACTGGCGTACGAGGTTCTGCAAGCGACCCTGCAACTCCTGCTCGACCATCGACTCTGGCGCCTCGACATCGACAAGTTCAACGAGCGAGTCAGTCACTTTTTGTCCGAGCGTTTGACGAACAGCGTTGAGTTTGCTCTCGGCAAGCCGTTCGCGAATAGATGCGTGCCAGCTGGAGACGTCGGTGTACTCGCCAATGTTCTCTTCCACCCAGGTGTCATCAACTTCGGGAAGAGCAAGGCTCTTCACCGCAGTGAGCTTGACGGTGAAGTCTGCTTCCTCTTCGGTTCCCTTAGGGATGCTTGCGAATGAGAGTTCATCGCCAACCGTTGCGCCGAGAAGTTGCTCGTCGAAGTCTTCGGTTACCCATCCCTGGCCAACCTCGTACGACCAATCTTCAATGTTAAGTCCTGCGAGTTCTTCGCCATTGCGCGTCGCCGTCATATCGAGGGTGACGTAGTCGCCGGCTTCCACCGCACGCTCGACATCCTCGAGAGTTCCATGTCCTTTGAGTTGTGCTGCGAGCGCAGTTTCGAATGCCTCATCGTCAACGTCGATCGGATCGACTTCTACGCGCAAGCCGCCGTAGCCCGGAACCGTAATTTCAGGGCGGACTTCGCATTCGGCCTCAAATTCGACTGCACCCGCCTCCTCGCCGCTCGTGATCTCAATCGATGGAGTTGCGATGAGATCAACATCATGCTCCTGAACGGCCTTCGTGAGGTATGAAGGAATTGAATCGCGCAACGCCTGCTCACGCGCCGGCCCAAGACCAATGCGCGCCTCGAGTAACTTCCGCGGAGCCTTGCCGTTACGAAAGCCGGGAAGCTTGACTTCACGAGCGATCGCGCGAAAGGCCGACTCAATGTCAGACTCGAACTCTGCCTCGTCGATTTCGACGTAGACCTTAACTTTGTTGCCCTCAAGGGTTTCTACAGAACTCTTCACAGGCCGTGGAGTGTACCGGTGGTTCTGCCACCATGCCCGGTGGAACGTGCGGAACGCGCCTCATTTGAGGCAGAATAGAGCCGTGCCGATTTGGAAGCCTCATTCGTTGTCTCAGCCGCATGCCGATCAGATCGATCTGAAACTTGGTGACCGGGTTCGCGCTACTGAGGAGATTGATCGTCCCGCTCTCGGAATTGTTCCCGAGGGGACACAGGGTCACATCCTTCTTGCGAATGGCTTCAACTGGCAGCGCTACCGGGTGCTATTCGACAACGGCATCGAAATTGGCGACCTCGATCACCGCCACATTGCACCGATTGGACGAGCTGCACGACGGGCTGCGAAACGACGCGCCTAGCGCGAGTCGTCGCTACTGGTCGGCAGCATTCACGTCGACATCTTCGAACACGATGAGTTGCCCTTCGTAGTCGGCAACCCAAATGCGCCGTGTGAGCGGGTCGTACGCAATTCCGACGGGGCGTCCTCCCACGCTGATTGTCTGCAGGACCTCCATGTCAGATGTTCGAACTTTGCTAATCGTTCCGTCGAGATAATTAACGACGTACATGCTCGCTTCGTCGTCTGAAACCGCAAGGCTGCGGGTTTGCGTGCCAGTTCGAACAGTCCCCGTCAACGTGTCAGTCTCGAGATCAATCTTGCGCACAGTGTCCATTAAATGGTTAGAATAAAACAGGGTCTTCCCGTCAGCGGAAAGAATGATGTGACGCGGCGTAATCCCTGAACTTGTAAGCGATGCAACAACTGAAAGTTGCTCTAAATCGACAAGATCGATTCGCTCTGCCCCCATCACCGTCACGTACGCCTGTGATGAATCGTGGGTAATCGCCACACCGCGCGGGTGTCGCCCAAG
>JAPOIQ010000404.1 GCA_029978815.1 bacterium | reverse complement strand
CTAGAAGTTGACGTACCCGACGATCTTGCAGATGGATGGAGTGTCGATTCCGAGAACGTTATAGGCGAGTTCTTCTTGAAGACCTGGCTTGAAGCTATTGGAAGCGACAACGCGGGTGTGGCCGCTGCAGGATGGGGCGGTGATGCTTACGCGATATTCGAATCTGAAAGCGAGGAGCAAGCCCTGGTCGTGTTTACCGAGTGGGACACCTCAGAAGACGCTCGTGAGTTCATGTTCGAGATTTCACAGGCGTTCGATGAAAATCAGGAAATCGTGCCTGAAAGCAGTGGGTTGCCGGGGATTCTCGAAGCATGGAGCGGTCCTGGTGGCTACATGGTCATTAGCCGATGGGAATTTGAAGACAGCGCCGAACAGGTCCGCATAGTTGTTGCTCCCGACGGGACTACCGCTCACCTTTTGAGCCAGGTGCTCGTTCCCGCTGAATAGCAACTTGCTCCCGATCAGGCGGTGAACTGCCGTATATCTGCGCTAAGATATCCGGCGGCGCGAACCGTTCATGAGTATTTGAGGGTTCGAGTTATCAGACTCGAGCAAACCGAATTGCACCGCGCCTGTGATTCGGATCGAGAGAAGGTCTATGTCTACACCAATCATCCTGCCTCAGTGGGGCATGGGGATGAACGATGGTCAGGTTGTGAAGTGGCTGAAAGCTGTTGGCGATCCTGTTGCCAAAGGCGACCAACTGGTTGAGATCGAGTCATCTAAGGTAAACGCCGAGGTAGAAGCAACTGCCGACGGCACGCTCGGACGAATCGATATTGAAGAAGGCCGAGTAGTAGATGTAGGAACTGTTCTTGGATACGTCCTCGCGGAAGGCGAATCTGAATCTGACCTACCCGCAGCTAAAGCAGCTGGTGGTTCGGCATCAACCCCAGCTGCGCCCGCGGCTCCTGCTGCAGCTCCCGCCGCTCCTGCACGAGGCGGTGGTAAGCAGGTTGTAACGCCACGAGCACGACGACTCGCCAAGGAGATGGGTGTTGATCTCTCTGGTGTTGTTGGAACCGGCCCTAGCGGTCGAGTGACCGAAGATGATGTCCGAGTGGCAGCATCCGGCGGTGGTGTACCAGCAGCCGACGCTGCACCTGAGTCAATCGTTCCGGTCAAGGAAACGATCAAGCTCACTGGACTACGTGGCACGATCGCTCGCCGAATGACCGAGAGTGCGGCTATCCCAAGTGTCACGCTGTCCACAAAAGTAGATATCACCGAGACCGTCGCGTTCCAGCGCGAGCTGGTTGGCGAGTGGCGACAGCACAAGATTCGTCCGCAGTACCAGGACCTCGTGATTGCGGCAGTCGCACGTGCGTTGAGTGAGTCTTCAGTTGCAAACGCTCATCTCGTGGGCGATGAAATTAGAATTCTCGACGAAGTTCACATCGGAGTCGCCATGGCGATCCACGAGGGACTTCTTGTTCCTGTGATCAAGAATGCCGACAAGAAGTCTTTGCTGGAAATCGCACAGGAGATTCGTGATCTTGCTCGCAAAGCAAAGTCGAACAGCCTGTCGATTGACGAAATGACTGGCAGCACCTTCTCGAT
>JAPOIQ010000129.1 GCA_029978815.1 bacterium | reverse complement strand
CGTATCGACGAATACCGGTCGTGGTCACAACAAGGCCCTCGCCGCCACCATCCACAAAATTGGTGTCGTCAACCCGAATACGGGAATCTCGACCGAGGGTCATTTGCTCGAGTTGTTTCGCAAGTTCGATCTTGTCGGCGGTCGGATAACGCTCAAGTTCGTCACTCCACAGTTCCTGTTCGGTGACATCGACACCATCGGGTTCTGCGAGCGCCGCCCACTCGTCAACCGAACTAAAACTCACGTTCTCTCGAGCCTCCGAAAGAAGTTCCGCTGCAACGTCGGCATCAAGGGTTCCGGCATGCGCGAACCCGGTTCGACCATCGTGAATGACTCGAACGCCAATTCCTGATGACGTTGCCGACACGAAATGCTCGACCTCACCGTTGTGGACGCGCACTTCCGTGCTGGAACCTCGAGAGATATACACCTCGATCTGCTCGTTGCTCTTCGCTGTCTCGATCAGCGCGTCTGCGAGCGCGAAGAGTTCTGCGTTGCCGTCGACAGAACTCACGCGGCGGTACCGCCAATCGTCATCGACGAGACCCTCAGCGTCGGCTGGCCGGTACCAACCGGCACACCTTGGCCATCCTTACCGCATGTTCCAGGGCCACCCATGGCGAAGTCATTGCCAAGCATGTCGATATCGCTCAGCACCTGAGGTCCGTTACCGATGAGGTTGCCTTCTCGCAATGGCTCAGTGATTTGTCCGTTCTCGATGAGGTAGGCGTCTCTCATGCCGAAGACAAAATCGCCAGAGGCCGTGTTCACACTTCCGCCGCCAAGTTTCGCAACGTAAACGCCATGCTCAGTTGACGAGATGATGTCAGCGGGGTTGTCTTCGCCGGCGAGCACAAACGTGTTTGTCATACGAACCATTGGAAGGCTTGCGTAATCCTGCCGTCGACCGTTACCCGATGGGGCACGCTCTTCGTCACGGGCTCTGATGTGATCCCACATGTAGTCGACGAGCACACCATTTTCGATGAGCACATTGCGGCGAGTTGGCTGGCCTTCGTCATCGAACGAACGTGTTCCCCACTCGCCATCGACAGTTCCATCGTCGACGAGAGTGACGAGCGGTGAGGCAACAAGTTCACCCATTCGCCCGGCGTACACGCTTGCGCCCTTCGCAATGTGATCGGCCTCAAGTCCATGTCCACACGCCTCGTGGAACAGCACCCCGCCGGTCCCCTGTGCGATCACGACCGGCAATTGGCCTGATGGTGCCGGGCGAGCGTGCAGTTTGCGAACCGCCTGCTCGGCCGCCTCAGTTGCAAGATCGATGAGTGAATACCGGTCAAAAACTTCCCAACCACCGGTGAAACCGAGCGACTCTGCGCCGGTCTGCATCCCAAGGTCACCATCAGCGACGACACTCACTCTGAAGAGCACCCGAGTCACCTCATCGGTGACGAACACCCCGTCGGAATTCGCAATGAGCACCGACCGATAGCTGTCGCTCAGCCCAGCACTCACTTGAGTTACCGCACCGTTCACGCTGCGGGCAATCTCATCAACTTCCGTAAGCATCTCAACCCGCCGGGCCTTCGGTACCGACTGGGGATCAACATCAACTCTGGTACCTGCGCCAGGCGTACACGCATCTAACGCAACCGTGACTGTTCCACCATTCGCCGAGCCTGCCGCATCGGCGGCAGCTCGAGCGGCCGCAAGAAGACCTCGCTCACTGAGATCAGACGTATGCGCATAGCCCGTCGTCACACCATTGACGACCCGGATGCCAGCCCCTCGGTCACGCCCAGACGAAACGCCGTCAACCCGACCGTCATCGAATGCGACCCCAGTATTACGTCGGTCTTCCGCATACACCTCTGCAAAGCCAGCGCCATGGCAGCGAGCTTCATTGAGTACACGGTCAAGCACATCACTGTCGATCATCTGCCCATGCTACGAGGCCATGTAGCGGCGTGTCGCTCACAACTCACCGAGAAATCGAGTTGTGAGCACCCGACGACATTGAGACATGCGGCGAGGTAGCGTCTCATCCACCATGTTGTTGGACGATCTCAACGGACCAGACGACCTTAAACGTCTGCCTGCGGCACAACTGCCGGAGCTTGCGCACGAAATCCGTGAGTTCATTGTTGATGCCGTCGCCAACAACGGTGGTCACCTCGGTTCAAACCTTGGTGCCGTTGAACTTTCGATCGCTCTGCACCGGGTGTTTGAGTCCCCGAGAGACGCAATTCTTTGGGATACCGGTCACCAGGCCTACGTCCACAAACTTCTTACGGGACGCAAAGCCCAATTCGATGAACTACGCCGCGCTGACGGCCTTTCTGGCTACCCGTCTCGGGAGGAAAGTCGTCATGACTTCGTTGAGAACAGTCATGCCTCCACCATTCTCAGCTACGCCTACGGCCTTGCGGTAGGACGAGATGCCGGCACGACCGATCACCGTCACATCGTTGCTGTGATCGGCGACGGAGCGATGACCGGCGGCATGTCGTTTGAGGCGCTCAATAATCTTGGTCACTCGAAGCGTCGCGTCATTATCGTGCTCAACGACAACGGTCGCAGCTATGCACCGACGGTGTCGAACCTGTGGGCAAATGCGCAACAAGTAGACGAGCGTTCAAACCACCCGAGCTTCACCGATCGCATCACTTCTTCACTTTCGAGTGCGCTGACCGATATCAGAATGAACCCGGTGTACGTTCGGCGCCAACGGAAAATCGAACGCTTCCTTCACGAACTCCCGGGCATCGGCAACCAAGCAGAACGGGCTCTCGATGCCTTCAAGGCGGGCGTCCGAGAATTCCTCCAGCCACCGTCATTCTTTGAAGCTCTCGGAGTTCGCTACACCGGCCCCATCGACGGCCACGACCTTGAGGCTCTCGAGAGCGCTCTTCAGCAAGCTGAGGAACTCAGCGAAGAGGGACCGATCGTTGTTCATGTGTTGACGCAGAAAGGCCGCGGCTACGCGCCGGCAGAATCTGATGATGAGAAGCATCTTCATGATGCACCAATCTTCGACCCGCTATCCGGACCTCCTCCGAGTGGTCCCACGGGATACACAGAAGCATTCTCACGAACAATGCTCGCCGTTGCCGAACAGGATGACCGCATTGTTGGCATCACCGCCGCAATGGCCGGACCAACTGGGCTCATCCCGATGCAGGAGCGATTCCCCGACCGTGTCTTCGATGTTGGCATCGCCGAACAGCACGCAGTGACGGGCGCCGCCGGCATGGCGATGGCAGGCCTCCGCCCCGTGGTCGCGGTGTACTCGACATTCTTGTCTCGCGCCTGGGATCAAGTCGTCTACGACGTTGCCTTACATCGACTGCCGGTGGTGTTCTGCCTCGATCGAGCTGGCATCACTGGGCCTGATGGTGCAAGCCATCACGGTGTGTACGACTTGGCGTTGCTCTCGAAGGTGCCAGGAATGCGGGTTCTTGCTCCATCGAATGCAGACGAGCTCGAGCAAATGCTTACCGATGCCGTCGCGTTGGCCGACGACGGCCCGATCGTGATTCGCTACCCACGCGGTGGTGCACCACGGGCCGCAGACGGCGTCGGTTCAGGCCTTTCAGCCCGCAAGGTTGTCACTCCAAACGACCAAGCCTCGGTCGTGATCTGCGCCATCGGCCGCATGGTCGCCACTGCTGAGACTGTTGCCGGAAAACTCGCAGCCGACGGCATTCACTGCACGGTGTGGGATGTTCGCTCATGCGTGCCACTCGACCCCAAAATGCTCGACGATGCAGCACAACATCAACTTGTTGTCACTATTGAAGATGGAATTGTTGAAGGCGGTATCGGTTCGATGCTGACACGCTCTCTTCACGAGCGCCTCTCGGCTACAACGATTGCGTTGCCGCAGTTCATCAACCTGGGTCTGCCAACCGTGTTCATTCCTCACGGCGCTCCCGATGACCTCTTCGAAAAATTTAATCTCGATGCGAGCAACGTTGCTGCTCGCATTCGCTCCGCCCTCGGCTGAGCCCACCGTCTGACGCGTAGGATCGAACCATGAGTTCATCTGCTGAGTGGAGAAGCCGTTACACCCGTCTCGAGTTCACCGACCACGACAACGGTGTTGTCCTGGTCACCTTGAACAACCCGGGCAAATTGAATGCAACTGACGAACAGATGCATGCCGAACTCGCAACGGTGTTTGTCGATCTTGACCGAGACCCAGATGTTCGGGTTGTTGTCGTCACCGGTGAAGGCAAGGCGTTCTCTGCTGGCGGGGACCTTGACTGGATCGCGAAACAGGTGGGTAACTACTCGCAGACGATGACGGTGATGAAAGAAGCGGGCGACATCGTTCGAACGCTTATTGAGTGCGATACACCAGTTGTGTCTGCAATCAATGGCGTGGCCGTCGGCGCAGGCCTTGCGGTTGCGCTGATGTCTGATATCAGCGTGATCGATCGGGATGCGAAGTTCACCGACGGCCACATCCGGCTCGGTGTCGCTGCCGGAGACCATGCCGTCGCCATTTGGCCACTGCTCTGTGGCATGGCAAAGGCGAAGTACTACCTGATGACTGCCGACTTCATTGATGGTGCAGAGGCCGAGCGCATCGGTCTTGTCTCGAAAGCCGTTGATGGCGACGATGTACTCCCTGAGGCGATGCGTATTGCCCAGACCCTCGCGACTGGCCCCAACGACGCCATCAAGTTCACGAAACGAGCGCTCAACCACTGGCTGCGACAGGCGTTGCCCGCATTTGAGGCCTCGCTGGCATACGAGATGTTGAACTTCCTTGGTGGCGACGCCGCAGAGGGTCTCGCGGCGTTGCGTGATCGTCGTTCGCCAGAGTTTGGATAACCCATATGCCTGACGCCTCAATGCCGTTTGCGGAAGATCTTTCTCTCGCGTTAGAACTCGCTGACATTTGTGATGCCGTCACGTTGCCAGCATTTGAGAATCGTTCGTTCAGCGTTGAGTACAAGTCAGAT
>JAPOIQ010000410.1 GCA_029978815.1 bacterium | reverse complement strand
GTATCGGTATGGACGAAATCAATCAGCGTTACGCCGAACGGGGTTGGTGAACATGCCCTCGTCAGAGGAGCCTCCTGGTGAATATCGGAATTCTTGCCCTGCAGGGTGCCTTTGCAGCACATCGGCGTGTTCTTGTTGGTCTTGGCGCGTCGGTAACTCTTGTTCGTACACCCGTTGATCTTTCATCGATCGATGGCCTTGTCATTCCTGGTGGCGAGAGCACGACGATGTCGATGCTCCTCGATTCGAGCGGGTTACGTCAACCGCTGAGCGACAGGATCAAGTCTGGTCTTCCTGTCTTTGGCACATGCGCAGGTCTCATCGTTCTTGCTAATGAGATCGTTGACGGTCGGAGTGACCAACTGCCGCTCGACGCGATCGATGTAAAGGCGCGCCGGAATGGTTATGGACGTCAGATTGACAGTTTCGAAACCTCGCTAGAGATCATTGATGGTCTGAACGAATATCACATGAACGGTGTGTTCATTCGGGCGCCCCGTGTCGAATCGACTACCGCCAATGTCGAGATCCTGGCGCAAGTTGATGGCGATCCGGTGTTGATCCGCGAGCGCAATGTGTTGGCCGCAACCTTTCATCCAGAACTAGGTGATAGCCCGTGCGTGCATGAGATGTTCTTGAAGATGGTGGCAATGTCGTGCGACGGGACCGCCCAGTTCGAGCAGGTGAGGAGTTAAACATGTCAGGGCATTCCAAATGGGCCACCATCAAGCACAAGAAGGGAGCAGCCGACAAGGCTCGAGGAAAACTCTTTGCGAAGTTGGCGCGCCAGATCGAAGTTGCTGCTCGTGCGGGTGGCGGAGACCCAGATATGAACCCCGGTTTGCGTTCAGCGGTCGCAAAGGCAAAAGGATCGCAGATGACGAACGACGCGATTGATCGTGCGATCAAACGTGGAACGGGTGATGCCGGCGGACAGTCCTACGAGGCAATTACCTACGAGGGGTACGCGCCGTGCGGCGTCGCACTGATGATCGAGGTCCTAACAGATAACCGCAACCGGACTGGTGCAGATATTCGGAATATCTTCACGAAGTCGGGTGGTTCAATGGCCGAACCTGGAGCCGTCAGCTGGCAGTTTTCGCGCCGAGGCGTCATCATCGTCGACGGCTCGGCAAGTGAGGAAGAGGTCTTCGAACTTGCGATTGATGCGGGTGCCGACGATGTCGTCGGTGAGGCCGGAGCGTGGAAGGTGATGTGTGCGCCATCGGCGACACCAGCAGTTAGCGAGGCAATCACCGCCGGTGGACTCAGCGTCATTTCGGCTGAATCACCGTTGGTCTCCGACAACCTTGTGCCACTCGACACCGTCGAAGATGCGCAATCGGTATTGAAGATCATTGAGCTTCTTGAAGACAACGACGACGTGCAAGACGTGTATGCAAATTTCGATATGAGTGACGAAGTGCTTGAGGGAGCCACACAATGAGTCAAGTGGTTGGCGTTGGCGACAGAGCACCAGATTTCACTCTCCCCGCCACAGGTGATGTTGAGGTGACTCTCTCTTCGTACATTGGTCATCCCGTTGTCAT
>JAPOIQ010000107.1 GCA_029978815.1 bacterium | reverse complement strand
GGTCGTCTAATTGGCAGGACAGCGGTTTTTGGTGCCGTTTGTAGGGGTTCGAGTCCTCTTCCCGGAACCATGACTCTTCGCGCTGTCGTTCTTGCCGCCGGGGCCGGAACACGCATGAAATCAGATTTACCAAAGCCGCTTCACGAGGTCTGCGGCCGTGCAATGGTGCTTCATGTGATCGATGCGCTCGAAACGGTTGAGCCAGTCGAGATAGCGGTTGTCGTCGGGTTCGGCGGCGAACAAGTTGCCGAGGCAGTTTCGAACGACGCCCCACAATGGGCCAACCTCACATTTGCAACCCAACATGAACAACACGGCACGGGCCATGCGACCGCCGTCGGACTCACCGCTCTCGCTGCACCTTCAGAAGATGACGCCGTCATCGTGCTGCCAGGGGACACCCCACTGCTCACAGCCGAAACTATTCAACGCCTTGTCGCAGACCATCTTGACAACGCCCGTCCGGCGACCCTACTCACGAGCCAACTCGACGACCCGACCGGCTACGGACGGATTGTTCGTCAGGCAGATCACTCGGTCGAGCGCATTGTTGAGCAACGGGATGCGTCACCCGAAGAACTCCTCATCAAGGAGTGGAACGCTGGCGTCTATGTGTTTTCTCACTCGCTGTTAGCTCCGGCTCTCACCCAACTCGGCACCAATAACTCTCAGCACGAGTACTACCTCACCGATGTCATTGCGGCCCTTGCCAAGCATGGGAGCGTCGGAACTGTCGGTACCCACCCGGACGAGACCCTTGGAGTGAACGACCGAACACAACTCGCCGCCGTTGAGCAATTAATGATCGCCCGTACGAAATAAGCCACCTCCCGCACAACAACTGGCGAAATGTTGTCGGGTTTATCTCGGAACCTAAGTGATGAGCACATGAGCGTTCTAGTATGAGTTCGGCGTCGATCTTCGGCGCGGAGGGGAGCAAGGTGGAGTCACTCGAGAAGGTAACAACAAAGAAGCTGGCGCTGTACTCCGGGCGCACGCATCCTGACCTTGCGAGCGAGGTAGCCCAACACCTCGGACTCTCCCTCGGTGATGTCAACATCACCCAATTCTCAAACGGCGAAATCCGCCCACGTTTCGCAGAGAGTGTTCGCGGAACCGACGTGTTCATCATGCAGAGTCACTACGGCATCGATGGAAGTTCGGTGAACGATTCGATCATGGAACAACTCGCCATGATCGATGCCGCTGCGCGTGCGTCCGCAAAACGAATCACTGCGGTATGTCCGTTCTACGGATACGCCCGCCAAGACCGCAAATCCGAAGGCCGAGAGCCGGTTACCGCTCGGCTCATCGCTGACATGTTCAAACTTGCCGGAGCCAATCGCCTCATCTCAATTGACCTTCATTCAGGCCAGATCCAGGGCTTCTTCGATGGCCCAGTCGACCACCTAACTGCAGCTCCTGTTCTTGAGGCGTACATCCGCCAGCAAGCGCCAGACTCCCCTGTCATCGTGTCCCCCGACTCAGGACGTATCAAGGTCGCAGAACGCATGGCTCAACACCTGCACGACTGCGACGCCGACATTGCATTTATCTACAAACGTCGACCCAAAGGTCAAGCCAACGTCGTCGAAGCTAAAGAAGTCATCGGTGACGTCAAGGGTCGTCTCTGCATTTTGACCGACGACATGATCGACACCGGTGGAACAATCGTCTCTGCAGCAGAAATCCTCCTCGATCGAGGCGCAACAGAGGTCTGGGCAATGGCAACCCATGGCGTGCTCTCGGGTCCGGCGGTCGACAGGCTGAGCGCTTCACCTCTTGAGCGCCTTGTACTCACGAACACACTCCCATTGCCTGAAAACAAACGGCTTCCGCAGGTCGAGGTGCTTTCCATCGCCCCACTCATTGCTCAAGCCCTCTCGGCGGTGTTTGATGACACGAGTGTGAGCGAAATTTTCAGCGGCGAGAACTACGCCTGACTTTCGACACGTTCTGAGAATTCTCCGATGGTGCTCGCAATCATCGTGTGCGTATCGCAAGGGCAACCATCGGGCAGGTTGGCGGTTCACCAATGAACGAAGAGAACCCATCAACTAGGGTGTGGCCTCGGGAAGTCGCCGATAACCTCAGTTGACGCTGTGGCGGTAATCCTGTCGTCGCACCAGTTCAACCTGAGGTCTAGGTAACTCGAGGCTCACCATGTCAGATTCTGTTCTTATCGCCGAATCCGGTCGCACGACCGGAAGTGCCGAATCCCGCCGCATCCGCCGCGAGGATCGCATCCCCGCTGTCGTCTACGGCAAGGGCATGGAGCCCATTAGCATCACCATCGACCGCCGCGATCTCCGCCTTGCTCTCTCTGGTGGAGCGGGCATGAATACGATCCTCGACCTCACTGTCGATGGCACCGTGTATCCGTCAATCGTGAAGGAAATGCAGCGCCATCCAGTTCGTCGAACCGTTGCCCATGTCGATTTCATCCAGATCGACCTCAGCCAGGAAATCACCGTCAGCGTCCCAGTTCGCTTGGAAGGTGAAGCCAAGCAAGTCGCAATGAACAATGGTCTCGTCGATCAGCAGATGATGGAAATCCAGGTTCGTACCACGCCTCGCAATATCCCAGATGAACTCGTGATCGACATCAACGACATGACAAACGACACCGTGATCACTGTCGCAGATGTTGCCCTCCCGAGTGGTGTGGTTGCGATCAGCGCAGAAGACCAAACCGTCGTAACCGTCGTGACGCTTCGTGTTGCCGCCGACGAGCCCGCAGCCGCAGAAGATGCAGCCGAGGGCGAAGAGGGCGCTGCAGAAGCATCTGATGAGTCTGCTGATGGCGGCTCAGACGAATCCAGCGAATCAGACGCTGACTGATCGACATCGTGGGCCTGTTCTCAGGTCGCCGATCCGGTGACACTCCGCCCGAGTGGATTGTTCTCGGTCTCGGAAACCCAGGCGACCGGTACGCCAATACCCGCCACAATGTCGGTGACGATGCCGTCCGCATGGTCGGCGACCGAGTCAACGCAACGTTTAAGGCAGGCAAGAACGATGCCTTCGTCGCAGAAACACGCCTTTCGGATCACAGATGTGTGCTCGCAATTCCGTTGACATTCATGAATGAGTCGGGGCGTTCAGCGGCATCCCTTGTGAAACGGTTCGGCCTCACCGACTCAAGCAGACTCATCGTCGTTCATGATGAACTTGACCTTGAACCTGGCGATACCCGGCTCAAAATGGGGGGTGGCCTCGCCGGGCACAATGGGCTGAAGAGCATCGCCCAACACCTTGGAACGAATGACTTCCTACGCGTCCGTATCGGTGTCGGCCGACCTCCCTCGGCCGATCGCGGGGCAAATTGGGTGCTTTCAAAAGTTCCTCAACGAGGGAGGGCTGAACTCGACATTGGAGTAGTCAAAGCTGCCGATGCAGTTGCACTCGTTGTCTCAGATGGTGTTGAGAACGCAATGCAGACAGTGAATCGTCGGTGACTCTCTCAACACATCAGTCCGCACTGCGCGACCTTCCGCCGCTGCTCCGAGATGAACCTGCACTTACCGCTGCACTCGGCTCTACCTCTGCTCGACTTGCAATCACCGAGGTAGCCCGTCCGATCAGCGTTGCTGCCCTCTCACATCTCTCCGACAGGTCGCCGCTCATCGTTGCATGCCCAACCGGTACCGATGCCGCCCGGCTGCACGACGACCTCGTTCAGTTTCTTGGCAGAGAAGACTGCCTGTTGTTTCCTGCGTGGGAAACCCTCCCATTTGAGCGGGTAAGCCCGGCGGTCGAGACCATGGGACGACGAACGGAGGTGCTGTGGCGGTTGACCTCTACCGACGATCGCCCAAAGGTCATTGTCGCTGGAATACGAGCGCTGCTCCAGCGGCTCGGTCCAGGCGCCCAAACAATTGAACCCATCCACGTTGTCGCAGGCGGCCAGATCGACGCCGACAAACTCACTCGTCAACTCGCCGAAGTCGGATACCGACGGGAGGAATTAGTCGAACATCGGGGAGAATTTGCGCGACGCGGCGCAATCATCGACATCTTCCCCTCTACCGCAGATGCACCGATCAGAATCGATCTGTGGGGTGACGATGTCGACCGCCTGACTCAGTTCTCGGTCAACGACCAGCGATCAACCGCAGACCTTCACGAGGTGCATGTTTTCCCCGCTCGCGAGGTCACCCCCGATGACGCAGTACGGCAACGCGCCGCAAGGCTCGTTGCGACTGAACCTTGGGGGCGTGAACAGTGGGAGCGTCTCGCCGAGGGTGCCCACTTTGATGGAATGGAGTCGTGGCTGCCATGGCTCACCGACGAAGATCTGCTGCTTACCGACCTCGCCGATGAACGGGCGAAAGTCATTCTCATCGAGCCTCGCCGGATGCGCGATCGAGCACAAGACCTTCTCGCAGAGGAAGCAGATCTTGCCGCTGCACTTGCAGGAACATGGGCACGAGATCCTGAACTGCAGTTCCCTCACCTCCATGCCAATCCCGACCGGCTACTGGCCTCGACAGGCTCGTTCTGGACGATTGATGCCACACCGGATGGGCCAGACACACCGTTCGTCGAGAGCACGGGCTGGGGGCCAATCGTCGGCGATGGCGCAGGCCACGTCGCTCGTATTCGAGAACTGCTGAGTGCCGGTGAACGCGTGATTATTGCTGCTGACGGCACAGGCTCGGCAGAGCGACTGCGCTCCCTCATGCTTGATCATGAGCTCGACTTTGCCATCGCTAGTCGGGAGACTGATCTTTCTCGCCCCGGTGCATACATCGCAGTGGCACCGCTACACCGGGGCTTCCGCCTTCCTCGCGCCCGGCTCAGCGTCCTCGCTGAAGCCGACCTCACGGGACGCCGACGTTCGCACCGGCGTGCTCGACCGCGCCAAGGCACTGCGGGTTTCGACGATCTGAAACCCGGAAGTTATGTCGTGCACGTGCACCATGGAGTTGGTCGTTACGAGGGCATGGTGACACGGGCAATCGGCGGGGCAGAACGCGATTACCTACTTGTCGCGTACCGCGGCGAAGACCGCCTGTACATCCCTTCTGATCAGATCCACGTACTTCGCCCCTACTCCGGCGGCGAAGCCCCTTCGCTTCACCGACTAGGTGGCAGCGACTTTGCTTCAGCAAAATCCCGTGTGCGCTCTGCGGTGCAAGAAATTGCCCAAGAACTCGTCGTTCTCTATCAGCAGCGCATGAACACTCCCGGGCATGCCTTTGCCCCTGACACACCATGGCAGTCAGAGATGGAAGATGCGTTTGGTTTCGTTGAAACCCCCGATCAGCGCACCGCAATTATCGATGTGAAAGCCGATATGGAACGCGAAATCCCGATGGATCGACTCATTTGTGGTGATGTTGGATTCGGTAAAACTGAGATTGCAATTCGCGCTGCATTCAAGGCAATTCAAGG
>JAPOIQ010000282.1 GCA_029978815.1 bacterium | reverse complement strand
GCCTTCGTTCCGGCTGATGGATGCGAGTTGCTCGTCGCTGACTACAACCAAATCGAATTGCGTTGTATTGCGCACCTTGCGGCTGACCCCGGGTTGTTGGAGGCTTTCAACGGTGGCGTCGACATTCACAATGCGACCGCAGCACGAGTGTTTGAGGTTGACCCGAGCGAGGTGTCGCTTGACCAGCGTTCTAAAGCCAAGATGGTGTCGTACGGGCTTGCCTACGGCATGGAGGCGTACGGACTTGGTCAGCGTTTGGGAATCCCAACTGACGAGGCCTCGGTCATTTTGAACTCATATTTTGAGGCGTTCCCGGCGGTGCAGGCGTATATGGATCGAGCGGTGGCTGAGGCTCGCACAAAGGGGTACACCGAGACATTGTTTGGTCGCCGGCGTTCGATACCTGAGCTTCTCGACTCAAATTGGCGAGTGCGTCAAGCAGGCGAGCGTCAAGCGATGAACGCGGCGATTCAGGGTCTTGCTGCTGACGTGTTCAAGATCGCTCTTGTCAACGTCGATCGAGCGCTCACCGATGGAGGATTCTCATCGCGCATCGTCTTGCAGGTGCATGACGAAATCATCGTTGAGGTGCCTGAGGCGGAGCATGATGAGGTTGGTGACTTGGTGGTCGGGCTCATGCGGTCGGCGGTTGAACTTGACGTACCGCTCGAAGTGAATGTGGCTTGGGGCTCGACCTGGGCCGATGCAAAAGGCTGACCGCCGGTCGCTGATGGCTTACGACCACTGGTTTGAAGGGTTGGCAGACCATCTCGGGTCGGCATATCTGCGCTATTCCTTCACAAAAGGCACGGTTGCCGAGTGTGACTATCTCGAACAGGTGCTTGGCCTTGAACCGGGTATGCGCATCCTCGATGTCGGTTGTGGCCCTGGTCGCCACTCCCACGAACTTGCGCGCCGTGGGTTCGAAGTACATGGGATAGATATTTCTCAGACGTTTATTAACCTTGCGACTCAAGAGGCTCCATCTGGTGCCACGTTCGAACGTCTCGATGCACGGCTACTCGCTGACACGGCAACATTTCACGACTCCTTCGACGCGGTGATTTGTCTATGTCAGGGGGCGTTTGGGCTCATGACGGCATCGGATAGTCCCTTCGATGCACATCGTTCGGGACTTGACGGGAATTCAATTGTCTTTTCGGGAATGACGAAATGCCTTCGCAAGGGTGGGCGCCTCGCTCTCTCTGCGTTCAGCAGTTATTTCGTTGTGAAGGCGCAAGCGAAGGGGGAGTATCCCTCGCACTTTGACGCTGGATCAGGGGTGAATCATGAGCGCACCGAGATTCGCAACCCTGATGGCGAGGTCGCAGAGGTCGACCTCTGGACAGCGTGTTACACGCCGCGTGAACTTCGGCTGCTGTGTTCGCTGTTTGGTCTCGATATCGAGTCGATTTCAAGTGTCGAACCGGGTGCTTACGGAGATGACTCAGCAACTGTGGATTCTCCAGAATTTCTTCTTATCGCCCGGCGGATGTGATGAGCACAGACGACTGATAGCCTTCGAACCGCATTTCTTTGATGCGAGTTATTCCTTTATCAACACTTCTGAAAGCAGTACCCAGCCTTGTCCGACACCACGAGCACCCAAGTCATCGACCCCGCAATGGGAACCTTTGATGATGAAGGGACATACACCCCCCGTCAGGTCGTAGATAACGACACCAACTTCTCTGAGGCGGTCACTGGGATCCCCGAAGTCGATGACGGTCAGCTCGTGCGAGGCACCGTTGTGAAAATCGATCGCGACGAGGTTCTGCTCGATATCGGATACAAGAGCGAAGGCGTCATTCCTTCACGTGAGCTCAGCATTCGTAATGATGTGAACCCATCTGAAGTTGTTTCAATGGGCGAAACCCTTGAAGCACTCGTGCTGACCAAAGAAGACAAAGAAGGCCGTCTGGTGCTGTCGAAGAAGCGCGCCCAGTACGAGCGTGCGTGGGGCGACATCGAAGCGAAGAAAGAGGCCGAGGCAATTGTCGAAGGCCCAGTTATCGAGGTTGTCAAGGGCGGTCTCATCGTCGACATTGGCCTGCGTGGATTCCTTCCTGCATCGCTCGTTGAGTTGCGTCGTGTTCGCGACCTCCAGCCATACATCGGCACTGTCGTCCAGGCCAAGATCATCGAACTTGATAAGAACCGCAACAATGTCGTGTTGTCACGTCGTGCATATCTGGAGGAGAACCAGAAGGAGACCCGCGACAACTTCCTCACCAATCTCAAGATTGGCGAAGTGCGCGAGGGAACGGTTTCATCGGTTGTGTCATTCGGTGCATTCGTTGATCTCGGCGGCATGGATGGTCTCATTCACGTCAGCGAACTCTCGTGGAAGCATGTCGATCACCCGGGTTCAGTTGTTGCGGTCGGCGACCCTGTCACCGTGCAGGTTCTCGACGTCGATTTCTCTAGTGAGCGCATCAGCCTCAGCTTGAAGGCCACCCAGCAAGATCCATGGGCCGAGTTCGCCGAAGGCCACGCCGTCGGCCAGTTGGTGTACGGCCGTGTCACCAAACTTGTCCAGTTCGGTTCATTCGTCCAGGTCGGCGACGGTATCGATGGTCTTGTGCACATCTCAGAAATGTCGGCACACCACGTTGAGAATCCTGGCGACATTGTGACCCCAGGCGAAGAGCTGTGGGTGAAG
>JAPOIQ010000144.1 GCA_029978815.1 bacterium | reverse complement strand
TACTGGCCGGCCTCCATCTGAACCGACGTACGACATCATGCAACGAACAGGTAGATACGTCGGGCGCGGTGCAGCGATGATCTGTAATGCCCTTGATCTTGACCTTGTCGTTGTGGGCGGCGCAGTTGCGCTTGGTTTCGGGGCAACATTCTTTAATGAAGCCCAACTCGAGCTTGATGAATGTGTGCATCGCCGGCGTGGGCATATGCCGAGAATCACGTCGACCCGACTCGCTGATCGTGGGCCGCTCATCGGTGCCGGTGCAGTGGCGATCCGTTCTGCTCGACGCGCTGCGATGCGTTAGTTGAATCAGCTCATCGCGCCACAGAGACTGATCATTTCCAGATCACCTCGTCGACTGCTGTTTGTGTGAGTGGACGCTGAAGATCGACGTGTTCGCCTATCTCCGGGGGGTCAACCTCCCGTTGAACTAACAACATCGTCGTGTGCATATGCGGAGGTTCGAACATGTCGAGCCGTTGCCGATTGAAATGGAATGGGCTCCTGCCATCAGCAAGGGGTTGGACCCCATGAGCGGTGCCCGCACCAACCATGATGAGGTATCCATCGTGAGGTACTTGATGCTGTCGATAGCCGGCGTTCTGACCGGAACTCACTGAGCGGACATCGAGCACGTCGGTGGTGAGATACAGCGCATCCCGGTCACCATGCCAGAGCTCAGTGCCGACGCGTAGAAGATATGAGTGAGTGGTTGGAAGTCGATCGATGAGTGAAGGGTCAATATGGCTGAGCCAGACCGGGGTTGATGCCGGAAGCCCCTCGACAAGGGCGGAGACCTCTGCGACTCGGTCATCGTCACTTGCGGCGAGCGGCAAGTGGATCGCAACCCCCTTCACGTCAAGGCCTGAATCAATGGTGTGCTGAAGCAGGGTTTTCTGGCGTCCGTAGCGTTGCATTGACGATGCAAGCTTGACGATTACCTGTTGCCCTGAACCGGACAGTGGTGCAAGATGCGCCTCATTGCCGATCGTGAGCACAGCTTGCGGCTCTGGTCCTCGTAACGATGGCGTGAGAACGATAGGCGTAACCGACTCAGGAAGGCCAGCGAGTTCATGAACTGTCCCGACGCAGAGTGTGTTCGATTCGCGGGCTGCGATCGCAGCTAGGTCGTGACGTCCGAAACCGTAGCCATTGCCTTTCACCACAGGAACCGGAGTAGCAACGGTCCTAATGCGCTCGAGAGTGCGATGCACGTGTGCCGACCAACGTTCACGGTCGACGGTAAGCGAGACCGTCATATACGAGATGTTAGGAGGAGTGGTGGCGTTGGTGTGGGCGGCCGCCAGGAATTCTCGGAATGACGGGCCCAAATATTCTTGTCGACAACACTCCAGACCAAATACCAACGCCATGCGCAATGTCGTCGAGCATCACCATTGGTCTACCTGCTGAGAGAAATGAGATCAGCAACAGTTGCCGGGCGGAACGACTCAACGGTGACAACAGAAGGAGAATCGGCCACCACACTCGTCGAACCGCTCGGGCACCCGCTACTGCGGTGTGTCGTGTTCCTTTCAGCACAATTTTCGAAGCTTCATTCATCGTGAGGTCAGGTACTTTTCGGCGAAGTTGTTGACCAGCAGCACATATCACCGTGATGAAGCCTGCAATGCCAAGTAGTCGTCGCGCGGCGAAGATCGACAGCACTGCGGCAAGACTCCAGGGCGACGAGACGAGTGGGGCGAGATGGTCGCTTCCATGGCGTTTGGCGAGCTCGGCAGATGAGCGGCCATAGCCCATCCGCTGCTCCCACCAACTTGCCATCGATGTTCGAGGTTCGTGATACACGACGACCGACGGGTCGTATCGAATGGTCTTGCCATTCGCATGAAGGCGCCAGATGAGGTCAACATCTTCCCCGGTGCGCAGTGCCGGATCGAATCCATTAATTGCTGCGATGTCAGCCGTTCGGCAGACCAGAGCGGCGGACGGTACATAACTCACCCTGGTTCCCGGTTTTACGGTTGCCGGGAGGGCACCGAGGTCGAGTGCCCCGTTTGTTGATTCATGCCGGCCGATAACTCCGCTGTGATCTCTGCATCGGATACGAGGGGCGACTGCGGCAACAGTTGGGTCGTCGAAGTGAGGTAGGAGCGAACGAAGCCAGGTCGCATCGGTTCCGATGTCGACATCGGCATCAACGAATGCGATGAATTCGGTGCTGACCAACTCGATGCCAGCATTACGTGCGGCGCTTGGCCCGCTGTTTGTCTCGAGCCGCACCGTCGCATCTGGAACCGGTGGATTCGATCCATCATCGACAACGATGACGTGCAGGCCGTCTTCGCTCGGGTGTTGATGGGCTCGTGTACCGAGCACCGGAGTGATGATGGTCACCTTGTTACCGAGATCAGTGTTGTGCGTGTCGACGAACGGATGAATCTGGTTGAGGTCAAGCATCCTTCGGAGGAGCGGCGTGATCTCAAGATCCTCTCCGGAGATGATGCGGCGAACCGTTTCCTCACCTCGTCGAGAGAGGCGCAGAATGCTCGGCGGTGAGCCACCGATGACGCGGCCGGGGGTGATTCGGGTCGAAGGGTCGAGAGAGAATTTCACGAGTCGTCACGAATGATGGCGTTCACAAGATCGTCCACCCACTTTGCGAGCCACTGTTCACCCTCTTCAGCTGATGCGCCCGTCGGGTCACCAAGGACACCTGAGTTTGAGAGCGATTTCACTCCATGCTGTGAGAGGTCTTGCATGCTTGGTGTTGGTCCATTCACCATCGATGAGGTGGAAACTTCATCGGGGGCGATCAACAGCATGACTGAAGTTTCGATGCGGCCGGCGTGCAAGTCATCTGGCGAACCCTCAGGCCACCAGTCCAATACTCGACGGCCTTCACGGCGTAGCGTGGTGCATGCCGCTTTGACGGCACTGTAATTTCCGCCGTGACCGTTGACTAACACAACCCGCTGAGCCCAATCGGCTGATCGGCAAAGCTCGACGATGCAGAGCTCGAGAGCTTCATTCCCGATCGACAGCGTGCCGGGAAATCCGTTGTGTTCTCCCGAAGCGGTGATCGACATTGTTGGAGCAATGAGGCAGTTCGTGATGTGTGTTGCACTCCTTCGTGAAATCTCTTGTGCGATCCGCGAGTCGGTGTCGAGGGGGAGGTGTGGGCCGTGTTGTTCACATGAACCGATTGGAACAAGCAGGGTGATTTCAGACCCAAGATCAGGCCAACGCGTAGAACCTAAGCGGTGGTCGAGTGGGTCAGATCTCATCGCTCCATCATTGCTCATCTGAGGAGTACGCAAAGAAGGCCGGAAATCTGTGAAACTGTCGAAGTGAGCGAGATTGATACGACCCAAGACACCGAAACCGATGTTGGTTGGCTTGCTGAAGAAGACATGGCGGTCACTCGTTCGCGGATGCCGATTGTGTATGTCGATGCCGTGCCGGTGAGGGTCGATACAAATGGCAACGTCACTGAGGTTGGCATGCTGCTTCGGGTTGCCCCCGACGGAAATATCTCGCGAACGTTTATCTCTGGTCGTGTGCTGTACGGCGAGCGTGTTCGAGACGCACTACTTCGCCATTGTGAGAAGGATCTTGGCCCGTTGGCGCTCCCGAGGCTCCCCGTGTCGCCGGCCCCGTTCACCGTTGCGGAATATTTCCCTGACCCGAACATCAGTGGCTTCTACGATCCTCGCCAGCACGCAGTGAGTCTTGCCTACGTCGTTCCAGTTGACGGGGAGTGCCAACCGACTCAAAAAGCGTTGGACCTCTCATGGTTCACGCCGAGTGAAGCAGTGTCTGACGGAGTTCGTCAACAGATGACGAGTGGACACGACCGTCTCATCCGTCTCGCACTTGCCCACGTCGCTCAACTTCCCTGACCCGGAAATCCGCGTCGGAGGAATCCCGCGCATCTACTATTCCTTATGTGATCGAAACGTCCGCAATACGTCGTAGTGCAAGCGCGATGCGGACTGCTCTGGTTGGCCAGCAGACGATCTGCTTTTCTTCCCGCAAACTTTCGGGACCAACTCCTGGAGTCGGTCGTGTGATCGAGAACATCGAACGTGACGGCCGAGAGTTCGAATTCACCTGGGATGACGGTCTCGTGCTCCACACGAACCTTCGCCGATCCGGATCTTGGGACTTGTATCGCGTTGGCGATAGGTGGCGCCGCAAGCAAGCGGATGCAACCGCACTCATAGAGTCTGAAGATTGGGTTGCGGTCTGCTTCGATGCGGCTGAGGTGGAGACGTACCGCAAAGAGCCAGCCGACCGGCATCCCTCCCGGGGGCGTGTCGGACCAGATTTGTCAGATCCAGATGTTGATCGAGAGTTGGTGGTCGAGGCGATTCTTCGTCATGCCAATCCGTCGACTCGGATCCGTGAAGCGCTACTTGATGCAAGAGTCGTGCGAGGCCTCGGCAACGTGTATGCCGCCGAAGCATTGTGGGCAACCCGGCTCAGCCCGTGGGCCCGCGTCGGCGACATCGCTCGTTCTGACCTCATCATGCTGGTCAACTACGCGTCGCGAATTCTCAATGAACACCTGAACGCCCTGAGCGATGATGGATTCGTCAATTTGGTGCCATTCGAGGTGTACGGCCGCAATGGGCGGGTGTGCAATCGCTGTGGCGACTCGATCGACTCAACGAACGCCCCACCCGACAGCCGGCCCGTGTACTGGTGTCCAGGTTGTCAGACGCGGCTTGATTGGCGTCTGCTT
>JAPOIQ010000384.1 GCA_029978815.1 bacterium | reverse complement strand
TTCAACCACTTCCCCTCCGGCAAGTTCGACACCGCATGCTCGTCCACACTTCATCGATAGACGCTCGACAGTCGCATCAGTTCTGATGTCAAGACCCTTAACTGTCTCCGCCCGACCGAGGTACACATCAGATATCGATGCTCGCGATCCGCCCATGAGGACTCGCCGTTGAAGGCCCTCCCCTTCGATCGGTAACAGGTGGGGGTGATGAAACGGTCCAGCACTTGCGGCCCAGCCGGGGTTGATCGAGGAACCACCGCCGAGCCCCGAACCAGATGTATAGGCGACGAGGGGGCCATCATCGACTCGATGCACCAACAGGTCAGGAATGGTTCGTCCTGGCAAACTCGCAGCCTCGTGGAGATCGTCTGGAGTTCTCCCATCGACGCCACGTTCAACGATGGTGACCGCCGCTCCAGCGGTCGCTAGCCGTGCGGCAACGACAGACCCTGCGACTCCCCCGCCAACAACGATCCACCGCTTTGCCACTACGACATCCTGCCACTAACCCATTGTGATTCGGCACCGATGCATCACTGAAGGCCCTTCTCCGCCATGATCTACATATGCCGTCGCCAGACCTTCCGACTGGATTCATTGAAATCGATAGCCAGAGCGATGGCTCAGAAATTCTTCGGCCGACTGCTCTTTGTCGTGGCCCCTGGGATCCTGACTCTTGTCATGCGGGTCCGCCAACTGCGGCTCTCGCCCGCGCCGCCGAGCGCGCACTCCCTGATCTCCAACTTGTGCGGCTCACAACCGAGATCATGAAGCCAATACCGATGGCTGGGTTCACAGTGACCGCTGAGGTCACCAAACCGGGGCGTACGGTCGCAACTTGCGTCATCGAGTTGAGAGACCTCAACGGCGTACTCGTCGCAGTGAGCCACAGTGCGCATCTCGCTTCACGGCCACCAGAACCCGCAATTCCAACGACGGCCACGTCAACGGTCTCCCTCGACGAGTCAACTGCTGGACCATTCGTCTTTGAAACAACTCGCCACGGGTCACTCGGGTTCATCAACGGCGTTGAAACCCGCTATCCGGCAGGCGAGAGCAACTCCGTTGGCCCAACATCAATCTGGCTTCGAACCGTTCCAATTTTCACAAACGCGCTCTCATCTGGTTTTCAACGAATCTGCCCACTTGCGGATTGCGGAAACGCAATCTCTCGAAACGGAGAACCACAGGAGTTCGGCTTTCTCAATACTGATCTCAGTATCCACCTCCACCGCGAACCTCGCGGCGAGTGGTTCAGATCAGAATCCGTCTCACACTGGAATGCCGACGGGATCGGAATGTCTGATGCCCTGTTATTCGACGAATTCGGACCTGTAGGTCGAGCAGTTCAGTCGCTTGTCATCGCGATCGCATGAACTGAGATCAGGCCAGTTTTTCGACGAATCCCTCGAGCTGGCGAAGATTGCGACACTCGTACACACCATCGGTGAAGTTGCCATATTCACCAACAATTGAGTCACCGGTGTTCCAGTACGACTTCGGCTCGGGGTTCAGCCAGTACACGTGACGGGCTTTCATACGCATTTCCTTAATGACCCATGACTGACTCGCGTGATAATTGTTTCGAGCGTCCCCGAGCAAGAGCACAGTTGTTTTAGGGCTGATGTCTTTGCCGTAACGCTCCCAGAACACCTCAAAGGCGTGACCGTAATCAGAGTGTCCATCGACCCACACCACA
>JAPOIQ010000049.1 GCA_029978815.1 bacterium | reverse complement strand
TGTCGACGTCTCCTGAGTAGTCTCACAACATGCTCCCGGTTGCCGTTGATGCAATGGGCGGCGACCATGCCCCCGATGCCATTGTTTCGGGGGCGTTACTCGCTGCTGAGTCAGGTATCCCAGTTGTCCTTGTAGGGCCAGCGGACCTCTCTTCTCGAGTCGATACCGGCTCGCTCACGGTCATTGAGGCCTCCGAAGTCATCGAAATGGATGAGGACCCAGCGCACGGTGTCCGACGTAAAAAAGATTCCACACTCGTGCGTGCTGCGGAAGCCGTTCGAGACGGAGTTGCATCAGCGATGGTGTCGGCTGGCAACACCGGGGCAACCATGGCATCGGGCCTCCTTCGCATGGGACGAATACGTGGTGTAGGTCGTCCGGCAATTGCGGCGATGATTCCCGTTCCAGGTGGCACACCGACGGTGCTGCTCGATGCGGGAGCGAACTCTGAGGTTCAAGCCGATTGGCTGGTCCAGTTCGCCCAGATGGGAAGCATCTTTGCGGAGTATCGCCTCGGTATTTCGAACCCACGTGTCGGGCTGCTCTCGATCGGCGAAGAGGCCGGCAAAGGCGACTCGCTCCGCAAAGAGGCGTACGGCGTGTTGAGCGAGGCAACGGGCTTCAACTTCATCGGCAATGTTGAAGGAAGAGACGTCATGTCTGATGACTGCGATGTCGTAGTCACAGATGGCTTCACAGGAAACGTCGTGTTGAAGACCCTGGAAGGCGCAATGCGGCGGGTGATGTCATCGCTCACCGAAGCGGTGACGGCAAATGCAGAAATGGCCGATCATGCTGCTGCGCTGTTGCCCGAAATTCTTCCCCTCCAAGCATCACTCGAAGCAGAGACCTACGGCGGAGCAATGCTGCTCGGAACCAACGGCGTATGCATTATTTCTCACGGCTCATCGTCGCCAACCGCTATTCACAACGCCATTGGTGTTGCCCGCGACATGGTTGAAGCTGACGTCGTTGGATCGATCGCTGCGGCCATTCAAACTCCGGAGTGAACTCTCGCGCAGCCAGTCAGAGGTAAACTCGGCTTGTGGCTGAAGCACAATTGACCCGCGATGAAATTCTCGACACCGTCCGCGATCGACTCGCAGACATCCTCGAGACCGATCCGTCAGGAATTGCTGAGGGCAATTCATTCGTCGATGACCTTGAAGCCGACTCTCTCGCACTCATCGAACTTGTTGAGGCACTCGAAGAAGCCTTCGGAACTCGCATCCCAGATTTCCGTGTAGATGACGAGGATCTTGAAGACCTAAAGACGGTTCGTGACGCCGTCGACTATGTGGCGTCCCGGGCTGGGCTCTGACACGTTGAGTCGGCGATGAGCCGGCACCTTGACGATCTCGAGATGGCAGTTGGTCACCAATTCGGTGACCGAGATTTGCTCCGTCGAGCCGTGAGTCACCGATCGTGGATTGCTGAAAGCAGCGATGAGATCTCGAATGAACGGCTTGAATTTCTCGGAGATGCAATGCTCGGATGGGTTGTCGCTGACCTTGTGTACTCCGATTTTGAGGACTGGGATGAAGGCCGGCTCACCGACCTTCGAAAGAGTGTGGTGAACGCTTCGGCGTTGGCTGAGGTTGCTCGAGGAATTCAGTTGGGTGACCACCTGCTGCTTGGCAATGGCGAAGATGCGGCTGGAGGCAGAGATAAGGAGTCGATCCTTTCTGACGCACTCGAAGCAGTCATCGGTGCGGTCTATGTCGACGCCGGTTCGAAACGAGCGTTCGAGGTCGTGAAGCATCTCATTGGCCCTCGACTCTCAGAGGCTCCGTCGCAACTCGACCGCCTTGATCAGAAGTCAACCCTTCAAGAACTGCTCGCCGCTCGAGGTCGTCGGTCACCGACGTATGTGCTGGAGTCAAAGGGCCCAGACCACGACAAAGAATTCACCGCAACCGTCATCGTTGACGACTAGGTAATGGGCACCGGTATCGGACGCTCAAAGAAGATGGCGGAGCAGCACGCAGCTGGGGAAGCAATCGACCGTTTGAACGCGGCCGATCATGCCTGAACTTCCCGAAGTAGAAACTGTTCGTCGCGGCCTTGAACGTTCGTTGGTGGGCCGCCGGTTCGACGCCGTCTCCATCGGTCGCGAGCGGGTTGCGCGACGCACCTCACGAGAGGAATTGCGTGACGGGTTAACCGGATCACGTGTCGTGGAGGTACGGCGACGTGGGAAATATCTGCTCCTCGACTTGGATTCTGGCGGACTTGCCATGATCCACCTGCGCATGAGTGGACAGGTGATTATCGATGACGGGTTCGGTGAGCCACCCCGCCATAGCCACGTGATCGGGCTGTTAGACGACGGAAGTCGGTTCCTCTTTGTTGACCCCCGCACATTTGGTGAAGTTGTTGTTGCTCGTCAACACAACGTCGACGAACTCATTCCCGAGTTAGGCCGACTGGGACTAGACCCGCTGAATGAAAAAATCGATATGAAAGCGGTGACAGCGATGTGCAGAAATCGGCGTCGTCGAGTGAAATCACTCTTGCTCGATCAATCGCACATCGCAGGTATAGGCAACATTTACGCCGACGAGATCTGCCATCGAGCGGGCATTCGGCCAGATCGCCAAGCACATACCTTGTCATCGCGCTCTCGTCGTCGACTCACAGATTCGATCGACGAAGTGATCGGAGAAGCGGTTGAGCTCGGAGGTTCAACCCTTGCCGACGCCCAGTACGTCGGGGTCGACGGGGAACCCGGCACATTTCAAGAGCGCCACAGGGTGTATGCCCAAACAGGTAAACGCTGTGCATCCTGTGGTCGAGGAGTGATCCGTCGGATGATCATCGATCAGCGGGGAAGTCACTTTTGCCCGGTTTGCCAGCGTTAAGGCATCACGTTTTGCGCCGCCCGGGCGAGTAGATTCGAACCTGCGTGTTTCTTAAAAGTCTGACCCTCAAAGGCTTCAAGTCGTTTGCCGACGCAACGACAATGGACCTCGAACCAGGAGTAACCGTTGTCGTAGGTCCAAACGGTTCTGGTAAGTCAAACGTTGTCGACGCAATCGCCTGGGTGCTCGGCGCACAGGCTCCTAAAGCCGTGCGAAGCCAGAAGATGGACGACGTCATTTTCGCCGGAACCGAAAAGCGTTCGGCGCTTGGACGGGCAGAGGTCAGTTTGACTCTCGACAACTCCGCAGGTTTGCTCCCATTGGAGTTCACCGAAGTCACGGTCACCCGCGTGTTGTTCAGGAATGGCGACAGTGAGTATTCGATCAACGCGGTCCCGTGCCGTTTGCTCGATGTTCAGGAATTGCTCTCAGATGCGGGGGTTGGTCGACAGCAACACGTCATCGTCTCGCAGGGCCAGATCGATGCAGTGTTGAACGCTCGTCCCGAGGATCGCCGATCGATCATCGAAGAAGCAGCAGGCGTGTTGAAATACCGCAAACGCCGCGAAAAGGCACAGCGTCGACTTGATGCGACCGAAGCAAACCTCGTTCGCTTGCAGGACCTGCTGCGTGAGGTGCGCCGGCAGTTGAAACCGCTTGAGCGTCAAGCACAGGCCGCTCAACGGCATGTTGAACTCCAAGAAGAACTCGATGGCTTGCGGTTGTACGTCGCAGGCAGAGAGATCGCGACGCAGCGAACAAAGCTCGTCACGATCGAAAACGACCGCATTCAAGCCACAGAAACTCAGGACACATCAAAGCGTCGCCTTGCCGAACTCGATACCGCAATCATGGGAATCGAGGCGCAACTCACTGCACGCGGCGCAAGTGATGTTCGCGACCGGCTCGCAAGAGTAGAGCGTCTTATCGAGCGTGCTGATGGCCTCCTCGGCATCATTGATGAGCGCCGGCGGTCTCTTGAGCGCGATCGGTCCCAAGGACTTGACGCCGATGTCATTGCAACGCTTGAGGCAGATGTTGCCGGCTTCCGCTCTGAACTCGCAGATGTCGAAGCCGCCCTTGCTGGCTTGCAACCTGAGGTTGCAAGCCTTGAAGAAGAGGAGCAACAACTCGCAACTGCACGGGAACATGCAGACCAGGGCGGAACGGAAATCAGTTCGAAGGCAGCGAGTGCTGCAGCAGAGGTGCGAGGCGAACTCCGCTCAGTGCGTTCATCACTCGACCGAAGCCGAGTAGAGCGAGATCGCGCAGTGGAACGCGTTGAATTGTCTCGCGGGCAGCTTGTCGAACTCGCTGATGAAATCGAGAGATACCGAAATGAATGTGAATCAGCGACAAATGCTGAAGAGCCACTCGTTCGGCAGCATGCAAACGCTGAAGTAGCCCGTATCGAGGCCGAGAGCGCATTTTCCTAGGCTGAGGCTCGCGAGCGTGCGGCGTCATCAGAGGTCGAGCGGCTCACCGCCCGACAGGAGGCGCTCCAACTTGCCCTTGACGCTGCTCGTGCTCGTGCCGGCGCTGAGCGCCTTGCCGGTCTTGACGGAGTACTTGGCACTCTGCTCGATGTCATTGCGATTGATGCTGGTTGGGAAGCCGCCGTTGAGGCTGCACTCGGTGAAGCGCTGTCTGCGGTGGTTGTCGAATCTGCCTCTAACGCTCGAAGCGCCCTTGAAGCCCTTCGGACATCTGCAACATCTGGGGCGGTGTTGGCAGCGGTGTCGGCCCCTGCAAGCAGTGCTGATGTTCCAGGCGGATGTGTTGCTGTACTCGGTCATGTTCGAGCGACGAATGCGGGTGTCCAGTCGCTGCTCGAGCGACTGCTTTCGCACGCAGTGAGCGCGCCAAATCTTGACGCTGCAATCGATGCTGCCCTTGCTCATCACGACCTTGTCGTTGTCACTCGTGACGGCGACCGCTTGTCATCGACGGGATGGCGGATCGGTTCATCTTCTGGCGGTGCGACAGCGGCAGCACTCGAAGAGGTTGCTGGTCGGGTTCAATCCGCCATCGATATCCGAGAAGTTTCTGAACGCACTCGAGCTGATGCCAGAGTCGCTCTCGATCAAGCGATCGCTGCTGAACGCGAGATTTCCGCAGCACTTGACCGCAACGATGGCAAGTTCATCGCTGCATCTGAGGCGCTGTCCCAAGCTCAAGCACGTCGTCGCGAAGTTGATGCAGAACGAGAGGGAGCGGAACGTTCGATCGCGGAACTCGTCGCGGTTATCGAAGGAGATGAGCGGCGGCTCACAGAACTTGAGGCGGCGCTTCCAAACCTGGTCGCAGAGGAGCAGGCAGAGGTTGACGCCGTTCGACAGCGTGATGAATCACGTGCAGCGCTTGACGCGTGGTCAGCAGTTCTGGTTTCAAAACGCCGAGATGTTGAGGTTCGGTCAGCCGGGCTGAACGAGCAGTCGGAGTTCTTGCGGAGACGTATTGCTGACATCGATGGGCGCCTCGAGGCTGATCGAGAAGCACAAGCTGGCGCTGCCGATCGCCGCCAACAGGTCGAAAAAGCACTGAATGCGGTTGCTGCGCTGAGGACATATGTCGAAGAGCGCCGCCATCAAGTCGTTACCGCCCGAGATTCACTCGTCGAAGAGCGCCAGCGTCAGTCAGCCGAGGTGACAGAACTCACCGAACGACTCGATCAGTTTCGTCAAGAACGTTCGACCTCCGAGCGTTCGCTTGAGGAGTCTCGCGAGCGACTCACTAAGGCCGAGATTGCAGAGGCAGAAGTCAAGCTGCGTCTCGAAACCACAATTGAGTCGCTGCGCCGAGATCTTGATGTAGAGCCTGAGGTAGCGGAAGCCGCCGAGCCACCCGAAGTCCCCGAAGGCGCAACACCTGCGGGTCGGGTGCGTGAACTTGAGCGTGAGCTTCGACTTCTCGGACCGATCAACCCGCTCGCACTTGAAGAGTTCAATGAACTCAGCCAGCGACACGAATTCCTTGAAGGGCAGTTGGAAGATGTCCGTTCAACTCGTCGAGAGCTCAACCGGGTGATTGCTGCCGTTGATGTTGAGATTCAGAACGTGTTTGCTTCGGCATTCGCCGATGTGAGTGCGAACTTTGCTCAATTGTTTGGGGCGTTGTTCCCCGGTGGCAACGGAGCGCTCAAACTGACCGCCCCGGATGACCTGTTGAACACCGGCATCGAAGTCGAAGCGAAGCCGAGCGGAAAGAACGTGAAGAAGCTGTCCTTGCTTTCCGGTGGTGAGCGCTCGTTGACTGCCCTTGCCTTCCTCTTCGCAGTGTTCCGGTCGCGGCCTTCACCGTTCTATGTGATGGACGAAGTTGAAGCAGCGCTTGACGACGTCAACCTGCACCGATTCTTGAACCTCATTCAAGAGTTCCGCAAAGAAGCTCAACTGCTCATCGTGTCGCACCAGAAGCGCACGATGGAGGCAGGTGACGCGTTGCTCGGTGTGTCGATGCAGCCGGGTGGTTCATCGAAGGTCGTGACCGAGCGGGTCTCGACTGCCGCAACTCAGTAAGCCGCATTCTCGATCTCCGTCACAGATAGCGTCATCCGGTAATGGACCAAAACAACTGGATTTATCTCGTTCTCATCCTGCTTGTGCTCGGGTTTGGTGCCGGGGTTGTTGTTGCTGGTCGACGCCGGAGTAGCTCGAGTGGCTCCGCTCATGATGAGCAGGCGGCCGTCACTGACTCGGAAAAGCAAGTAACGATCTCGTCAACCGCGTAAGAAAGCGCAACGCATGTCGGAGATTCCGCTCTCGACGTTGTTGGTGGCGAATCTGTTATTGATGCCGACGAGCCTCGTACCGCAGACGAGGTTGCCCAGGTCGCCGAAACACAGACCGCAGAGCCTGAGGCGCCAAGGTCGATGCGTGATCGTTTGGCCCGTGCCAGAGGCGCATTCTCCGATGCGATTGGTTCGGTTCTCGGTCGGTCAGCCATTGACGAAGGTGTCTGGGAAGAACTTGAAGATGCGCTTTTGATCGCCGATGTGGGAATCGGAATTGCCACCTCGTTGCTCGATCCTTTGCGCGAGCGCGTATCAAAGGGTGAGATTGAGGACCCGGAGGCCCTGATCTCAGCGCTCCGTGCGTCGATGGTTGCTCAACTGGACGGGGCGAACAGAGACCTAGCAATGCGTGATGATGCTGGAACATCGATTTGGCTTTTCGTCGGAGTCAACGGAGTTGGTAAAACAACGACAATTGGCAAGCTCGCTTCTCGGCAGATCGCAGCAGGATCAACGGTATTGCTCTCAGCTGGCGACACATTCCGCGCTGCGGCGGCCGAGCAACTTGCAATGTGGGCTGAACGATCTGGGGCAGACATCGTTCGTGGTGCCGACGGAGCCGACCCATCAAGCGTCGTCTTTGATGCCGTTGAGCGGGCGACAGCGAAAGGTTTTGATCTTGTGCTCGCCGATACTGCGGGACGGCTGCACAATAAACAGAACCTGATGGACGAGTTGTCGAAGGTTCGGCGTGTTGCCGAAAAGGGGAGTGGTGTCGTTACTGAAACCCTTCTTGTGATCGACGCAACCACTGGTCAAAACGGGCTCGCCCAAGCGCGAGAGTTCGC
>JAPOIQ010000137.1 GCA_029978815.1 bacterium | reverse complement strand
GGACATGGTCGTGACTGTGGTAGCGGTCTTCACGTGGTGAGGCTAACTGGATCTCACACGAACCGAGAGACACGTCACGCAACCCTCAAGACGCTCAAATTCGGAGATGTCGACACATTCGGTTGCGATTCCGCGCTCGCGCAAATTCGCGGCGGTCAAAGGAGCACTCGTCGACATCAGCACTGTTTCCTCATCGACCAACACCACATGACCACCATGTTCCTCTGGGACTGCCAAGAACGAGTCAAAATGTGATTCATCGTCGACAAGCGGCGGAAAACCGATGACCGTCCCATCATGCAAGGCAGTTACCGCCGATTTCAGGTGAAGCACCTTCTACACCGGAACCGGATTGACCGCCCATCCGTGTGCGGTGATGATTGATTCGAGAGCGTTGATTCCTGCAACATCAGTTCGTCCGCCAACACCAACGTAGGCAGTGGATCCAATCTTGAGAACGTCTCCCCCGTCAAGATGGCCAGAGGGCAACTCTTCGGTCACGAGACCACCCGCTGACAGCACCGCAGCAAGTCCTTCTGTCTCTCCGCGACGCTGTGGCGCACCGGGGCGGGTAATCACCGCGAGATCTCCAAACATGACCACAGCGTCTTCAAGGAACACACCATCGGGAAACTCATCCGCCGTTGGAACCTCCACAATGTGCCAGCCATAACGAACGAGGGCAGAGCAATAGTTCTCCCATTGCTCAACGGCTCGATCAACATTGATCGGCGTGCGCTCAATATGCGTTACCAAGCCATCGCCAAGGTTTGGGCTTGGCCGTCGAACATACGCCACATTCTTCACAGCCCCAGTGTGTCACTGCGGCAGGGCAAAGAGACGGCTCTTCAACCGCGCTCCCGAGGGCTAGTGTTCACGGCGTGGCGAACTTCGTGCGGTCCAACCTCATCGTCGCCTCGGGAACCGCCTGCTCACGCGCCACAGGTCTGCTGAGGGTCATCGTTCTCGCTTACGTCATCGGACAAAACGCGCTGTCTGATGCATACAAATTGGCGAATGAAACCCCAAATATTGTGTACGACCTCATCATCGGAGGGGTTCTCTCCGCAACACTCGTGCCCGTCTTCACGTCGCTCCTTGTCCAGGAGCAGCGGGAAGACGATGAACGTGGCTTTCACGCTGTCGTGAGTGCTGCTCTCATCGCCTCGGCGGCACTAACAGCGCTTGCCGTTGTGCTCGCGCCGGCAATCTTCCGGCTGTATTCGCTGACTACCTCACCCGAGGTTGATGCCGACACATTTCGAACCGTTGGAACGATGCTCACCCGCCTGTTCGTCATCCAGGTGCTGTTCTATGGGATTACGGGCGTGATGACCGCAGTACTTCACGCATCGCGCCGCTTTTTGGCTGCGGCGTGGGCACCCGTTGCCTCAAACATCGTTATCATCGCAACGCTCCTCACTCTCCCAGGTGCCGGCTCAACAACATGGGAACTCTCCGATGTGTCGACCAACTCGCGTCTTTACCTGACCCTCGCTCTTGGCGCCACCTGCGGAATCGCTCTGATGGCAGTAACCCCGACAGCTGCCGCACTTCGTGGCACAACCTCCATCAAATGGCATGTGGACTTTCGACACCCAGCTGTCGCTCGAGTCGCACGGATGAGCGGTTGGACGCTCGGCTTCGTTATTGCTAACCAAGTTGCCCTCGTAGTCATTCGCAATCTTGCTGACCCCGGGTCATCTCTGGCTTCAGCATATTTTGATGCATTCATCTTCTTTGTGCTTCCACATGGTCTTCTCGCAGTTTCGATCGCAACGACCTTGCAGCCAGAACTTGCTCGAGCGGTGGCACAAGATCAGCCGACACGCTTCACAGGCCTTCTTTCAGGAGGCATTCGGGCGATCATTGCATTGACCGCACCCGCTTCAGTTGGGCTCGTTGTGATTGGGCCAGTGGCGATCACAAGTCTCATGCAACGCGGCCAATTCAATGCAGCTTCTGCAACCAATACGAGTGACGCCCTTGTGGGACTTGCCATCGGACTCACCGGCTTCTCGGTATACCTCTTTACATTGCGCGGGTTCTACGCCCATGGGGACACGAAAACACCGTTCCTGCTGAACGTGTTTGAGAATGCACTTAACGTCCTGTTCGCCATCGTGCTCGTTGGGTCACTTGGAGTCTTCGGTCTCGGACTATCGCTTGGAATTGCATATTTGGTCTCTGCAGTGATCAGCGTCGCAGTCCTTCGCCGTCGGTATTCGAGGGATCTCAATCTTTCCACCCTCTCACGCGAAACAGTCTCGATCGGCCTGTCCGCAGCGATCGCCGGTCTCTGCATCTGGGCACTCATGTCCACAATCGGTTCAAGCTCATGGAGCGGACTCCCAGGGATACTCGGCGCCGCCGCAATGTCGGTTCTGCTCCTCGTGATCTACATCGGCTGCGCGACGATCTTCCGGGTCGACCTGCGGAGCCTCAGAACCCTGAGCGACTAGCTCATTTAGGCATAACAACGAGGTCGTCACGATGGACAACCTCATGATGCATGCCCTGAGGAAGTGCTGACGTCTGCATTCCGATGACGTCAAGAAGTTCAGCGGCAGAGACCGCAGACATTCCACGGGCAAACACCAAACCGTCGCTACCCACAATTTCGACCGTTGCACCCGAAACAAAGGCGCCCTCCACTCCGGTCACCCCAGCTGGAAGCAGACTCGTGTTCTTGGTGGTCAACGCAGCTTGCGCCCCGGCGTCAACAATGATGCGACCAGCCGTCTCAGCGGCAAAAGCGATCCACAGCTTTCGTGCAGTCAGCGTCCGTTGGTGGGCCTCAAAGGTCGTGCCGAGCCGCTCACCGCTCACGATCGCCGATACGGCGCCTTTTCGCTGGGCGCTTGCGATCACCGTTCTCACCCCCGACCACGAAGCGATACGAGCTGCAACGAGTTTTGACGCCATGCCTCCCGACCCAACTCCGCTTTTCGAGGTTGACGCCTGAATAGAGAGCAATGGATCATCGGCCGCAACGGTCTCAACAAGTGCCGCGTTACTTGATGTCCTCGGGTCAGATGTGTAGAGACCATCTAGATCCGTCAACAAAATGAGCAGATCCGCGTTCAGGCTATGCGCAATCAACGCGGCGATACGGTCGTTATCTCCGTAGCGAAGTTCGCTACTCGCGATCGCATCATTCTCATTAACCACCGGCACACAACGCAGCGCCAACAAACGCTCCAGCGTTTTGCGAGCATGGAGGTACTGGCTTCGGTGAACAAAATCGAGGGGATCGAGAAGAACTTGAGCCCCGACGAGACCGTGCGAAGCCAACTCATCGTCATAGACGCCCATGAGTCGGCTCTGACCAACCGCTGAGACTGCTTGCAGTGTCTCGAGATCTGTCGGGCGGGCTTCTAGGCCGACTGCACCAACGCCGGCTGCAACAGCCCCCGACGAAACAACGATCGGCTGATGGCCCTGTTTCACCACATCTGCGACATCGTCGCAGAGCCGAGAAATCGCGTCGCGATCAATTCCGCCGTCAGCACGCGTCAATGACGACGTACCGATTTTGACGACAACTTTCATGCCCACACAACTACCTGCTCAACCTGCATTGGCACTCACACATCTGCCTGATACTCAAAACTGAACTCGCCGATCCACACAATGTCGCCATCGGCCACTCCGGCGCGGGACAGCATTTTAGAAATCCCAAGACGTTCAAGGCGCGAATCGATCCAATCCAGTGCCTCAGAGGTTGTCACATCGTTCAGTGCAACAACGCGCTCGACTTCTCGCCCAACAAGGCGGAATTCGTGTTCACCAAGACGCTCAACGATTGCACCGCTGACTTCAGGCCTTAACACAACGACCCCATCGTGGTCAGGTTCAATTGAACGCGACTCGTGAACGACCGAAGCCATTTGGCCAACAAGGTCACGAAGACCCGTTTGGGTAATTGACGAAATGACCATTCGGTCACCAAATTGCTCAACGACCTCCGAGGAGACCATGTCGGATTTTGTCCCCACAACAATTCGAGGGCGCTCGAGAAGGTCTGGGCGATATTGGCCGAGTTCGTGCAGCAGAGTCTCCTCCTGCTTCGCGGGACTAATTCCATCGGCAGGGGCGAGATCAATGAGCAGGCAGAGCACCCGGGCACGCTCGATATGCCGCAGGAACCGATGGCCTAGTCCCCTGCCCTCGCTTGCGCCCTCAATTAATCCCGGTATGTCGGCAACAACAAAGCTCGTGTCATCATCAAACGCAACGACTCCAAGGTTTGGCTCCAAGGTGGTGAATGGGTAATTCGCAATCTTGGGTTTTGCGGCTGAAATCACGCTGATGAGGGTGCTCTTACCGGCGTTTGGAAATCCGACGAGAGCGACGTCAGCCATCAACTGCAACTCGAGTTTCAGCCAGCGCTCCTCGCCGTGCTCACCCTGCTCAGCAAATGTTGGCGCACGTCTCTTGTTCGAGAGGAAACGAGCGTTTCCCCGACCTCCACGACCACCTGATGCCCCGAGCCAGCGATCACCATGACGGAAGAGTTCTGCGAGCACTTCACCGGTGTAGAGGTCCTTCACTACCGTTCCCTCAGGCACCCGTATTTCGATCGTCGTACCGCGTTTGCCGTGAAGGTCTTTACCTTTTCCGTGAACTCCATTGGTCGCCCGTCGGTGTGGGTGGTCTCGAAATGGAAGAAGGGATGCAACGTTATGATCAGCGATCAGCCAGACGTCTCCACCGTTTCCTCCGTCGCCACCGTTTGGGCCGCCATCAACGACAGGGCCCTCACGCCGGAATGAGACACACCCCGCGCCT
>JAPOIQ010000341.1 GCA_029978815.1 bacterium | reverse complement strand
CTGCTCCCATCACCGTCACGTACGCCTGTGATGAATCGTGGGTGATCGCCACACCGCGCGGGTGTCGCCCAAGATCGACCCTGCCTAGTTCAACCATTTGCTCCGTATCGATGACTGAAACATCAAACCCACACCAGTTTGCGACGACGAGACGACGCCCATCTGGGGATACTTGCAGGAATTTTGGCACCGCACCCGTTGGCACCACACCGTCAATTTCGAAGGTGTCGAGGTTGATGCGGTACACAAAACTGTCCTCCCAATCGCCTCTTCCACATTCATCGTCGGCATTCGACCGATAGCGATCTCCGTACATCTTGTAATTGCTCACCCACAGGTGATTTCCATCCGGAGACACTGCAGCCTCGACCGGGGATCCCTGCACAATCTGCGGATCGTCACTCAGACCAAAATCGGAGAGGTCAACCGAGTCACCGATCTTGGCGACAACTTCACCTTCCTGATCAAACACGAGAATGTTGTGCCGGTACATCATGTTTTGGGCGAAGACAAGCCCTTGTGGGCCGATGACGACACTCTTGGGTTTCAGATCAGCGTCAGTGACTCGAAACCGCTCAACGAGTCGTCGCTCATCTGATCGCAACCCGTCGTCGGGCGGACCGATTTCGGCGGTTGTTGTGGGTGGCGGTGGCTCCGACGCAATTGTTACGTCGACTGACGTCACCGGAGACTCGTTGGCTTCCGGGAGAGTCGACTGCGGAGCTGTTTCGCTCTGAATTTGATTCTTGCCTTCCTCAAGTTCGAGCGAAATATCCGATGAGCATCCCACCACGACCGCCACAGCGAAACCACCGGCCAAGATGAGTGACATTCGTCGCAATAATGAATCGGCCATCGGCCGATGAGCGTAACGGTTTGCCGGATACGATGTAAGGCACGGGAAGTGGCGCAGCTTGGCTAGCGCACCTGCTTTGGGAGCAGGGGGTCGCGGGTTCGAATCCCGCCTTCCCGACTCATGCAAGGTCAATGACCCGCTGCAGAGGCCCTACATCGGGCTGTCGCCATGTGCGTTCTGCAACGGCGAGGCCCATCTCAACAAATGCGTCTCGCAGCCAGTTGGCGGGATCAGAACCAAACAACGCCTCAACGACGTCGATCTCGGCGCAGCGGAAGAGCGGCCCGTGTCCAGAAGCGACTCCTGCAAGCACATGTCCGGCTTCATGGGCAAAGGTGAGCGGCGTGCATTGCGAGGCCGCAATCCGAATTCTTTGTTGGCCGTGTGCACAAAGCCGAGTAGTCGAGGAACGAGCATCGGATCTCGCTCGCTCAACCGCGATCTCCCCTTTCGGCCACCACGCTGCCGCTTGTAACGCATTTCGCAGCCAGAGAAGTTCATCGAACACGACTATCTCGTCGAACGAGGTTCCGCCGAAGGCTCGAAGTTCACCGGCGTAAACCGCCTCTCGCCCTCGGTCAGAGTTCACCGACCACTCCCAATTGCCTTCTGCTCAGAAATACGTGTTCGGCCGATGTCAACATCTTGAGCAGCCTCTCGGCCAGCGTAGGCTCCGTCGGCAACCACGGGCGAGGGGGCAGCTGCGGAGCGGATCGGGCCAAGCTGTTGAGAGGCAAATTCGTGAACACGCTGCCGCTGCTCGAGAAGAACCGGCATCAGAGAGTCACCGTCGTTACGTTCAGCAGCAACCGAACGCTGCGTCTCTCTCAATAATTCGCCAACTCGCTCGGCGAAACCAAACATGAAAGCCCTCCGGAAACGCTGTGTGGCAGCCGCAGTCGCACGCCGTTCCTGCGCAACCATGGCTCCCACTTGGTGATGTAGCGAGTGATACAGCGTCATCACTGCGTCAACTTCTCGAAATGGTCCACTCACCTGAGCAGTTGTCCCTTCGGGCCCTGTGGTGAAGGTAGCCAGACATCCCATCGACTCGGCTACCTCGGAAAGGAGGAGGAATCGGGCGCGGACATACGCACCCCGGCCAAGGGCGTGCTGACGCACAATGAATTCATCGGAGTTCCTCGGCCGAAGGGATTCTGGACTCAATCGGTAGCGCGCGATGAGTTCTGCAGCTTTTTGTGAAAACGCATCGGCCTCATCGGCATTGCATGTGCTCTCCGCAACGGCAATAAGTTTCTGCACTCGCTCATCGACATTGGCAAACGGGTCTTTGCAAAGCACAGTTCGCTGGGATTGGTCGTTCATCT
>JAPOIQ010000072.1 GCA_029978815.1 bacterium | reverse complement strand
CGGAGCGACTGTGGAACGTGTTCTTACGAGGCCCTTCGACCCCGAAGACCATCTTCCTGTCGTGCTGATCACCCTTGGCCTGTTCCTCGGTATCAACGCAGTGGCTGGCATTGTCTGGAACTACCAGGCTCGCATCATGCCGTCAATGTTCCCGAATGGGGCGGACGACAAGATCACGATCTTTGGTGCACGCTTGTTCTACGACACCATCGGAACGATTGTGACGCTCGGAGCAGTTCTCTACATCTTGTTCCTCATTTTGAATAAGACGAAGATGGGCCTCGCCTTCCGCGCAGTGTCGGCGAACGTCGAATCTGCCCGCCTTGTCGGTGTTCGTACCGGACGAGTGTTGAGCTTCGGTTGGGCGCTTGCTTCGGGCTTCGGTGCGCTTGGGGCGGTCATTGTGGCTCCTCGCATCACCTTGCAGCCGAGCATGATGGCAGCAATTACCATTTACGCCTTCGCGTCAGCCGCCGTCGGCGGTCTCGACTCGGTCGGTGGCGCCGCACTCGGAGGCATGATTGTTGGCCTTACGAAGTCACTCGGTAACGGCTACCTCGGCTCGTGGCACTTCGGACTTGAGCATCCGCCACTTGAGTTCCTACCGGCAACTCCGTTGCTGATTCCAGTGCTCATCTTGCTTGCAGTCCTCTGGTTTAAACCGAATGGTCTTTATGGCACAAAGCGGATTGAAAGGGTCTGATCACAATGGCAATTGTTGTAGAACGCGGGAGCTCAAAGCACCGCACACACATGATGATCCTCATGGCCGTAGCGTTGGCTGTGCTGATTTTGGCCGCATTCATCTTGCCCGAGTACCAGGTAGGTCGAGTTAACCGCATGTGGGCGATGGCAATCGCCATCATGGGTCTCAACTTGGTGCTTGGCTATGGCGGGCTTTTTGCCCTCGGCCACAGTGCCTTCATCGGTCTCGGCGCCTTCGTCACAGCTTGGCTTGTGCAGGACCTCAACTTTGACTACTGGATGGTGATTCCGTTCTCGATGGCGTCGGCATTTGCCTTTGGTTCGCTACTTGCGCTGCCAGCCCTTCGAATAAAAGGGCTGTATCTGGTGGTGATCACCATTGCGGTTGCGGTGGTCTTCCCGTCGCTCGCAAAGATTGAAACCTTTGGTATCGCGGAGAAGACCGGCGGAGCGAACGGGCGGATCATTGACGAAAAGGTTTTGCCGACGGGTCTTGGTAAGGCGCTCGGTTTCACTGAGACCGAGCCAGCTCGGTACCGCTACTTCCTTATTTTGGCAATGGTGATCGTTGTTACGTTTGCGATTCGCAACTTGCTGAATAGCCGAGCAGGCCGTGCGATTATCGCAATTCGAGATAACGAGACCGGTGCTGCCGTCAGCGGTGTCAACCTCGTTCGCCAAAAAGTGTTCACATTTGGGACTTCGGCTGCTCTGTGTGGTTTGTCGGGAACGATTCTTGCCCTCGACAAGGGATTCGTTGCTGAGCAGGACTTCCTGTTCCCACTCGCCGTCGAAATGTTGGTGGGTCTCGTCATCGGGGGTGTTGCGACCTTGGGCGGTGCCTTCATCGGAGCCTTCGTCATCGTGTTTGTGAAGGAGTTCTCGAAGAACATCAACATCGACTTCGGGATTTTTGTTCTCGATGGCAAAGGCCCATTCTCGGCGCTTATCTTTGGCGTGATCCTTATCATCGTGACTTTCTTCTTGCCACGAGGAATTGTGGGATCACTGAAGCCGAAGATCATGCAGAAGGTGTACCGGATCGATCCGAAAGCGCCGCCGTTGCCGGACGATCTGTCTCGCTTGTCGTGACAGATCTCACACTCAATTTTCCGATAACGTCACTATTCAAATCAAAAGTCGCTGAGCCGTCCCGGCTCATCGAAACAAAAAAAAAGGGGAGATACATGAGAAGGATGAAGAAGAACTTCGCCGCTCTCGCAGTGGTCGCTATGGTGGCCGCCGCATGTGGCGGTGGAGATGACGCTTCCGACGCTCCAGCCGACGAGCCAGCAGCCGAAGAAGAAGCTGCTGAGGAGCCTGCAGAAGAGGCAGGTGGCGCGGCGAGCGAAGAAGACACTGCAGCAGCCGTTGAAGAAGCAGCGAATGAAGATACTGAGGCTGCCGCTGAAGAGTTGCCAACAACTCTTGAAGGCTGGCAGGAACTGTGGGAATCACAGCGTGCAGCGATCGTTGCGACAGCAGCAGAAGAAGGTTGGGGCCTCGGAGACGACGGAATTCTCGTCGGTCCTGCAGGTTTCACCATTGACACCAACGAGTGCCCAGAAGACTGGAACAACGACGAAGGTCTTGACGACGGAGTGATCACCATTGGTGTGACCACCGCTACCTCAGGCTCACTCGCTGCATACGGCAACATCTACACCGGACTTGGTGCTTACTTCGACTGGATCAACGATCAGGGCGGTATCGGCGGATACACCTTCGAAGTTGACGTGAAAGACGACGAGTACGTCGCAACGAAGACCATCGAAGCTTGGGCAGAGTTCTTCCAGAGCGTGAAGCCTCTCGTCGGTCACACCCTTGGTTCACCTAACACCTTCTCGGTGCAGGGTGAGTTCAACTCACAGTGTGTCCCACAGGTGATGGTTTCGACCGGTCACCAGGCATGGGGCGACCCAGAGAACAATCCATGGACCACCGGTTACCAGCTCAGCTACGCATCAGAGGCACTCCTCTGGGGCGCTTGGATTGAGGCCAACACCGAGCCAGGTGTTGTCGTCGCAGGTCTCGTCATGGACAATGACTTCGGCCTTGCCTACGAGCAGGCATTCCAAGACTTCGCTGACAACAGTGATCACATCGAGTCATTCGAGATTGTCCGTCACGACCCAGCAGCAGCAACCCTGACCAACGAGGTCACCACGCTTGCTGCTTCGAACCCTGACATCTTCATCTCGATGACCGCAGGTAACCCTTGCGTGCTCGCGATTCAGGAAGCTGCCCGAGCAGGTATCACTGAGACAGCACAGGCTTACTTCACTCCTTCGGTGTGTAAGTCAATTGCGGCCTACATGGCTCCAGCTGGCGATGCAGCTGACAAGTGGTACATCATCGGTGGCGGTGTCAAGGACACCACTGACCCGAAGTACGCAGATGACCTCTGGATCTCATACGCCAATGAGAAGCTCGCAGAGTACGGCGGCGACCCAAGCATTTCACTCCAGGGTGAGGGCTTTGCCAACCGCGGTCTCGTGTGGGAGCAAATCTTCCGCATCGCAGCTGAGTTGGAAGGCGGCATCAACCGCACCAACATCATGCTTGCGCAGCGTGGATTCGCACAGTTCACCCACCCAGCGCTTCTTGACGGAATTGTCATGAACATGAACGGAAATTCAGATGCCTACTACATTGAGGGCTCGGACATTTCACAGTTCGACAACGCCAACCAGACTTGGGTTCAGCAGGGCGGAACGATCGACCTCAGTGGTAAATCACCAAACTGTGCCTGGGTTGCAGGCGAGGGTTGCTGAGTAATTACTCTCAGTAAGTAATCACTTAGGTAATGCCGGTGGGTGAAAACCCACCGGCATTACTCTTGTCTGGGCGAGGTTTTGGTGACACTTTTTCTTCAGCGAATACTTGACGGACTGTTCAACGGCTCGATTTATGGAGCTCTCGCAGTTGCGATTGCCATTAGCCATCGAGCGACGGGTCGGGTGAATCTTGCTCAAGGAGAGATTGGGCTTTTCGGTGGGTACATCGCTCTTGCAATGGCGTCCCCCGCCGCTTCGTTCGTTGCTGGTGCAGCATTGTTTTCCAACTTGCCCGGACATCCGTTCAACCTTTGGGCGGCGACCATGATCGCTGTGATGATCGCAACGATCCTCGCCGTTGCACTCCAACGTGTCGTGATGCGAGATTTCGGCGAATCAACTCCGCAGCGAGCGCTCAATCGCTCCATCGCCCTTCTCATTTGCGTGAGCGCGGTGATTTCAAGTCAGTGGGGTGGCAGAGCACGGGTCTTCGGTCAGTTGTTCCCCTCAGGAGCGGACGATTATCTGAATGTCGCGGGAGCCCGCCTTCGGTACACCACGATCGGGGCTTGGGTCGTGGTACTTGTTTCCTGTGGTCTCGTAACGCTGTTCATGTCGAAGACGAAGGCTGGTCTTTCGTTCCGGGCTCTCACCGATAATCGAGGAAGCTCGGTACTTGTTGGAATTCAACCGAAGAAGTTGATGGCGCTCGGCTGGGGCATCTCAGGCGCTCTCGCCGCGCTCGCAGCGAGCCTCTCAGCATCAATGTCTCTTCTCGACTCGTCACTGATGTTTCGGACTCTCATCTACGCGTTAGCAGCGGTAACGTTAGGCGGCTTCGATTCCCTCAGGGGAGCAGTGGTCGGCGGAATCATTGTTGCGCAAGCGCAGACGCTCATTCCGGGCTATCTCGGACTTCCGACCGAGATGTCAATCGTTGCCGCACTGATTGTGCTGATTGCGGTGTTGGTGTTTCGTCCATGGGGTCTATTCGGCCAACGGCCAGTGGAGCGGGTATGACCGTCAAGTCGCTCCGATCACTCTGGCCGCTTGCAGTCGTAGCGGTGATTCTGCTGTTGCCGTTATTTCTTTCACAGAACGATCTTCGTAATTTCGCAAGATTTCTTGCCCTCGTCCTTGCAGTACTCGGTGTGAACGTTGCGCTTGGTGCAGGTGGGATCGTCAGCCTCGGGCAGTCGGTCTTCGTGGGCGTAGGAGCCTTCGCTCTTGTGACCTTCAGCGACGACTTTGGCTTGCCAATTCTTGTTTCGTTACCGCTCTCGGCAATATTCACCGGCGGTGTTGGTGTTGTGCTCGGATTTCCATCACTACGTGTCCGTGATTCTCAGTTTGCTCTTGTGTCGTTTGGCTACGCCATTGCGTTCCCACCATTTGCGAGATTGTGTCGCTCGATCACGGGTGGCCCCAGCGGACGAACCCTCGAACGAGAACTCTCACCTCCTTCTTGGCTTCCCATTGAAGACCTCGTGTATAGGTACTTCGTCACAATGTTTGTCATCGTCTTGTGCATGGTGATTGCTGCCAATTTCTTACAGAGTCGCTGGGGTAGGGCGACGAAGGCTCAGCGCGATAACTCGTTAGCGGCAGCAACATTTGGTGTTCCAATTGCTCGAACGAGGTCGGCGACATTAGGGCTTTCAGCGGCTCTATCGGGGGTCTCCGGAGCGCTCGGCGTCATCTTGTTCCCGTTTGTGCAGGCCAATGATTTCAACGTATTCATGGCGCTGCGACTTTATGCTGCCGCAGTGATCGGCGGGTTATCTTCGGCCGTAGGAGCCCTCTGGGGGGTTATCAGCCTTTGGTTGTTCCCTCTTATTGGAGAGAGCGTTGGCCTTGGTGGCGGAACCGACTTTGTGTTCGGCCTGACCGTGCTCATTCTTTCGTATTCTCAAATTGATGGAGTCGTGGGAGCGATCAGAGCGATCGAGGCATCAATTCTTCGTCGCCGAGCGCGGACTGACAACTCATTGTCCCGTACTAGTTGATCTGCGCAGCGTGCCAGGAGTAGGCGCTTCGAATGATGTCATCAAGAGTGAGCCCCGCTTTCCATCCGAGCATTGCTTCGGCAGCGGATGGGTCGGCAAATACCGTTGCTGGATCACCGACCCGTCGTGCAACGAAGTTGTGCGGAACTTCTCGGCCAGCTACTTCGGCGGTGCGATGAAGAATCTCAAGCACCGATGAACCAATTCCTGTTCCGAGATTGATCGCAGTGCTGACCCCGCCACCATCGAGGTAGTCAAGTGCCGCAACATGGGCTCGAGCGAGGTCTTCGACATGGATGTAGTCGCGTATGCCCGTGCCGTCGGGAGTCGGATAGTCATTGCCGAACACCTGCACAGGACCCGACTCGCCAAGCACCGCTTTCATCACCAACGGAATGAGGTTGGTTGTGACCGACCAGTCCTCGCCGATCACTCCGTCGAGGCTCGCGCCCGCCGCATTGAAGTAACGCAAACTGACCGAACGTAAACCGTGGGTCTCCCCGTACCACGAGAGAACTCGCTCCATTGAGGCCTTTGACTCGGCGTACACGTTCTCTGGGCGAATCTCGGCATCTTCGGTAATCGGTGTGACAGTCGGGTTTCCGTACACCGACGCGGACGAGGAGAAGACCATTTGGTGCACTCCTGCGGCGAGTGCTCCTTCTGCGAGGTGAACGGTTCCCGCAACATTGTTCTGCCAGTACATGCCTGGCGAAGACATCGATTCACCAACGCTTTTATACGCCGCAAAATGGACGATGGCCGTTACATCATGATCACGGCAGGTTTTCGTGACGAGTGCCTCATCGGCGATCGGCCCGATGACAAGTTCGGCTCCAAGCAGAGCACGACCGT
>JAPOIQ010000298.1 GCA_029978815.1 bacterium | reverse complement strand
CTGCAGTTGCCGCTCGATGCTCAATGTGAGGTCAACGTGCTGTTTCTTCTCCCTCCGATAACGAGCAAACTCGGAGAGCCCCGACGTGATGCCCATCACTGCCGCTGCCGCGCCAAAGAGGAGGAACATCCATGAGCGCGCAACGACTGCGATAACGATCGACGTCGCAATACTCACCAGCGGCATGACAAATGTTGTTGCTCGTGGTGGTTGGGGCGAATCGGGAACATGTGCTGCTTCAATAACTGGTTCAGCGGCCAGGTGCCTGCGAGGTCGAATGACCGGAGCGCTTTGGGCTTGACGTTGGGGACAGATTGACGATTTCAGATTGACCGAGATGTTGAATTGACTCCTTCCCGCTTCTGCAATGACTTCGCTGTCGCCTACCGAACAGACGGCCACCTCATGCAGGGGCATGACGGAACCATCCACCCCAACCACGAAATGGTGTGCATCGAGAGCAACGTCATCAATACACCCATCCCGTTGAACCCCAGTACCAACAGTAAGTGGGGAAGTAACGACGAACGCCACCCCCGAGTCGGGTCCGGCTGAACTTGTGACTACATGCGTTGGTTTCACAAGCGAAAAGGGGAAATTTCTCACCTCACCGAGGAAAAACATGAAAAGTGAGGGTTTCGGTGAAGCCATCGGTGATCACCGCGGTGATGGTGCCATCAGACGATGACCCAATGAAAACCACAACAACAGCACCCAATAAAAACCTCAACCTTCGCGGGATCCGAGCACAGCTCGAACAAGAGTGGAATCACATTGTCAGCGACCCGAACGCACTCAAAGAACTCACAAAGTGGAGTTTCGACGGAGGATGCTTCAACGAGTTCAACGAATTATTGCGTGCCACCGGGTTCGGGTGTGTAGAGGTTGCTGGCAGCGAATCCCTCTTGCGGCAACTGGTCGCTCTCGCTGGCCACGATCGTCTTGCAGCCCGTGTTGTGCTTCAACGGGTGCTGCCTGGACTTGTTGCAGCAGTTCGTCTGCGCAATCGACAGATGACACCCGAGGTGGCATTGTCCGAACTCATCGCTGCGGCATGGATCGTCATCACGACCTATGACGACCGGCGAAATCCAGGGAGCGTCGCAGCAGCAATCATCGATAGCTCGGTGTACCGAGCATTCAAGATCGAACGGAATCAGAGATCGCCCGAGCCCCTTGAGAACGTTGAGCGCGTCCTTGCACATTCCGACAGCGATGCATTTACTGAATTAGCGGAGCTGCGTGAGGTTCTCATTGAGGCCGAACGCCTAGGGATGTCAAAAGATGACATTCGACTTGTGTTCTCCGTCGCGACGGGAACCTCAACCGAAACCCTCGCAAAAGAGATCGGCATCACCTCACGAGCGGTGCGGTACCGCTGTCGGCGGCTCTTCAACGAACTTGCTGTTATCGCGCAGACTGCTTGAAGTCGGGGCGGCGCTTCTCGAAGAACGCGCTAATGCCTTCCTGGCAGTCAGGGGTGACAATGCCTGCCGCCATCACTTCCATGGCATAGGCATAGGCCTTCGGCTGCTCCATGTCGACCTGGGCGTAATACGCACGCTTGCCGATTCCCTTTGCCATCGCCGACCCGCGAATTGATCGAGCCATCAGGTCACGCACTGCATCATAAAGTTGGTCGTCGGCAACAACCCGGTTGATGAGACCCCACGATGCCGCGGTGTTCGCGTCGACGGCATCGCCGGTGATCGCAAGTTCCATCGCATGCTTACGGTTGATCTGGCGAGCAACGGCAACGAGCGGCGTGTTGCAGAACAAGCCACCCTTGCCTCCCGGCAGCGCAAACGAGGCTGACTCTGCCGCTATTGCCATGTCGCAAGTAGCGACCAACTGACAGCCAGCAGCTGTTGCGAGCGCGTGCACCTTCGCGATAACGACCTGAGGAATGTCCTGCACTGTGTTCATCATGCGAGTGCACACCTCGAGCAAAGAGCGAGCCTCAGGAAGTTCAACATCAACCATGTCACCGAAGTTGTGACCAGCGGAGAACACTGGGCCGTTCGCTTCGATGATCACGCCGAGGGCATCTGAGGAACCAATCTCATCGAGTGCAGCCTGCAACTCAAGCATGAGTTCACGAGACAACGAGTTACGGGTCTCAGGGCGGTTCAGTGTGATGGTGACGACGTCACCTTCACGAGAAACAAGAAGGTTGCTAGTTGAAGTAGCCATAACAACAGCCTGCCACGTTTTACCGGACGACCGGCACGCGGAGTGCGCCCCCAGGGGGTCGAACCCTGAACCAACGGGTTAAAAGCCCGCTGCTCTGCCATTGAGCTAGAGGCGCGAGGCGCACAAGAAAACTCGCACGCTTATCGTCAAGGCTAGACCCTTATGGGACTTCTGCGACTTCCTCCCTAAAGGATTTGCTGGCCCTCGCCTCAAACATTCTCAAGTAATCGTTCAAAAGTTCAAGTCCCACTGTTCCCGTAAAAAGGCTCTCACATCAGGAATCGGCCTATCACGACGACGATCTGCTTTGCGGGGCACCTATCCCGCTTGCTAGAACTGTG
>JAPOIQ010000012.1 GCA_029978815.1 bacterium | reverse complement strand
GACTCTTCGGCTGCTGACTCTTCAGCTGGAGCATCGGCCGTATCGGTGTCGCTACCGCATGCAGCAAAGACAAATGAGGAAGCCGCGAGAAGTGCGACAACACGCTTTGAGGATCGTTTCACGTAGTTCTCCATTCAAAAGTTCACGGGGGACGCAACCTTTATGTTGCGGTTGCAGGGAGAACCGTAAGGGTCCCAAGTGAACGCCATCCTCTATCGAGGTGAACTTCAGGTGAACAACGCGAATTGGTCCAGAGTCACTCCAGATCAGCGTGGACGTTGCCGATCTGCAGCCCAGCGATACAGATCATGCTGGGCGTCACCAGTACCACCTGCTCGGGTCCATGACCCGTCACTGCCCTGTCGCCAATGCACGACCTCGTCTGATAGGTCAAATGCGAAAACTTGATCGAGCCACTCGCGGTGCTTCGGATGCTGAATTGGAACCAAAACCTCGACCCGTCGCTCGAGGTTACGGGGCATGAGATCTGGGGATCCAATGAGATACAGGGGCCCGCCATCATCACCGCCATGCTCAAACCGATAGATCCGACTGTGCTCTAGGTAGCGACCAAGAATACTTCTCACCGAAATGTTTTCACTGAGGCCAGGCACACCAGGACGGATACAAGAAATTCCCCGCACCAACAATTGCACGGGCACACCAGCATCGCTGGCTCGATAGAGAGCGTCGATCAAGACCGGGTCTGCAAGGGAATTGCATTTCATCGAAATTGACCCCTCAGGCCCATATTCCATCTCGCGTTCGATGAGATCAATGAGTTGTGGGCGCAATCCTTCAGGTGCAACAAGAAGGGTGCGGTAGTCGTTATTGCGACTAAATCCCGTGAAGTGATTGAACAGTTGCACCACATCGTCACCGATGGCATCGTCGCTGGTGATATATCCAATATCTTCGTAGGCCCGTGCAGTCCTGGAGTTGTAATTGCCCGTCCCGATATGGCAGTAACGGCGGAGCCGCTCGCCGTCATCACGAACAACAAGGACCACTTTCGAGTGAGTCTTGAGCCCCACCATTCCATACGCAACGTGGACTCCTGCTCGTTCGAGTCGGCGTGCCCAGAGCACATTGTTCTCCTCATCGAATCGAGCTTTAATCTCGACGAGCACTGCCACCTGCACACCCCGCTCGGCCGCCCGAATAAGACTTCGCAGAATTGGGCTGTCACCTCCGGCGCGATACAACGTCATTTTGATGGTCTGCACGGCTGGGTCGTCTGCAGCTTGCGCGATGAAGGCTTCCACGCTGCTCGCGAAACTCTCGTAAGGATGATGAAGTAGCAACGCTCGATCGTCAACAACCTCAAACAGCGATCGCTCATTTTCTTCAGCAGCGCTTATTCGACCCGCAGTGACCGGCACCCATGGCCGGAATTTCAAGTCTGGACGATCGAGATCAGAGAGCTGCGCGAGACAGGTCAGGTCAAGAAACGTCGAATGCTGAGTCACGTTCCGTGGATCAATCTCAAGTTCTCGTATGAGTAGCCGAAGAATCTCTTTGCTCACAGACCGATGAACTTCGAGCCGCACCGGCCTGTTAAATCGGCGTCGCCGAAGTTCAAGCTCGACCGCTTGCAAGAGATCATCAGCCTCGTCTTCTTCGAGTACAAGGTCAGATTTACGCGTTACACGAAACGTCGCCCACTCTTCAACAACCATTCCTAGGAACAACCTATGCAGATGTGCCGCAATGAGTTCTTCAGAAGTGATGAATCGTCCGCCTTCGATCTCGATGAGTCGAGGGAAGACATTCGGAATTTTGAGACGCACAAAACGTCGTTCTGCTGTGGCCGGGTCGGCAACGGTTGCTGCAACAGAGAGTGCGAGGTTGGAGATATAGGGGAACGGATGTCCAGGATCAACGACGAGAGGCGTCAGCACCGGGTGAACCCGTGTTTCATAAAACTCGGTCATCTTCGTCTTCGTCTGATCGTCGAGATCCTCCCAACGAAGAATCGAAATTCCCTGCTCACTCAGCTCAGGAAGGAGCACGTTTCGAACGAGTGTCTCCTGAGTATCGACGAAGGCAGTGACGCGCTCACCGATTGCTTCGAGCTGCTGGAGTGCAGTTCGACCATCGGGAGTTGTGTCGTCGACACCAGCTGCGATCTGATCTCGAAGAGCCGCGACGCGAACTTGGAAAAATTCGTCAAGATTCGACGATGCGATTGCTGCGAATCGAATCCGTTCGAGCAACGGAAGCGAGTCGTCGCCCGCAAGTTCGATGACACGCTGGTTGAAGTCAAGCCAGCTCAACTCGCGGTTGAGGTAACGGCTCTCGTCCACGGCTGTCAGTTTGCGTACTCTTCCTCAGGGTGTCCGAGGTCCCACTCAAGTGAGATGAGTTCGCGCTCAGCATCACGGTTGATGCGTTCGCGGTTACGCCGGAACTGAGGATCATTTTCGGTCAGCAGTACGAGCCGAGCAAGCGCCCTGGCACGGAACGAGTCGACGAGTTTGGACTCGCCCCAATCTGCGTACACCTCCCAGTGAGGTGCGACCGGGCCCTGGTACACGATTCGAGCGTGGGCCTTCGGTGCAAGTTCTTCAACGACATCACTCATATTTCGGATCATATCTGTGGTGGTCGGGGTTCTCCCCTACGGTCGCTATGCGATGAGGGAACCCCGTTCTCGCAATCAACGTCTAACTCATGACAAGCGACCGATCTGATGAGGAAGGCTCACCACACCATTCGGTGTGTCATATAAATGTAAGAAATAGGTAGGAAACGTCGTGATTCCCTAAAAACACTGGACTTAATATTACGAACGTGTTACCGTTGCATCACGTTCACCATCACATCTCACTAAGGAGGATCGATGAAGAACAACCGAACAGACGAATTTGGACGAATCACCATCCATGACCCAGACTCAGTGACATCTTGGATGTCAGACGGCAAATGTCGCATCCACCCACCCGCCGTGTTCTTTCCAAGTGACGGTGCGGGCGTTGAACGGGCCCAGGCGATTTGTGGCCGTTGCCCAGTTGCAGAACGATGCCTTGATTACGCACTCGAATTCCGGATCGAACACGGAGTTTGGGGCGGCGCAAGCGAACGGGAGCGACGCCGGATCTTGCGGCGTCGGAAGGTGGACCTCTCAACTGCGGATCAATAAGGTCCGCAGGTCTACCAGCTACTTCGCTGAGTCGTCCTCAGCTTCGGATTCAGCTTCTTTATTTGCTTCCGCGAAACCCTTCTTCAGCTCTTGTTGTGCTCGGCCAAGGTTTCGCGCCATCTTCGGCAACTGAGAGCCACCAAAAATAAGAAGCACAACGAGCAGGACGATGAACCATTCAGCACCACTAGGCATGGAAATACCCTATCGTGCGCTGTCGGTCTGAGAAATCAGGCGCCAACAATGCCGCGAGCTGCCTGCGCCCGCTGGCGGCGTATACGACGCCGCTCGCGTTCTGAAAGTCCGCCCCAAATACCGAATTTCTCACCGTTCCTTAGGGCAAATTCGAGACAATCTTCGCGTACTACACATCCCCGACAAACCTCTTTCGCTTCGCGAGTTGACGCACCTCGCTCAGGGAAAAAGAGATCAGGGTCGACACCGAGGCAGTTGGCGTCGTCTTGCCAGTCCTCGGTAGGTCCGATCTGATCGTACATGCGTGCTCCGTCCTATTACTTGGGTGAAATCCCCCGCGCGCCGCGACCACCCAAATCACGACACGCTTGAAATTACGTTGATGTTATTCTCTCACAGCACCCTATCGGAGCGCAAGGGAGTAATCCTCAGCGTAGGAAATTGCTGAAAACAAAGGCTCAGCCCGCTCGACGGCGGGTGACGCGCTGGCGACGCTCTATAAAATCTTCAAGGACGTAGCCACCCAGTTCATCATTCGTTGTGTGGAACGCCCGACCACCATTCATTTTGGTTAATTGGCTGATGAACCGATCGAGTGACGCTGTGGCATCAAGCACAAATGTGTTGATCCGGATTCCGTCACGGGTACATCGGAGAACCTCTTTTAATGTGACTTCAAGAGTCTCCGGCGCCGGCGGATAATCAAAAAAGACATCGCCGCGCGAGGTGATATGAGCCGTCGGTTCACCATCAGTCACCATGATGATCTGCTTAGTGCCATGCTCTCTCGCCAACATCTTCCGGGCCAACGTGAATCCGTGGTGCATATTCGTGCCATAGACGTAGTCCCAGGACACTTCTGGCAACTGAGCCGCAGTGATTTCTCGAGCGGTCTCGGAGAAACCGACTAGACCAATAAAGTCATGGGGAAACCTCGAGGTAATCAGCGTGTGAAGAGCCATCGCCATCTTCTTCGCTGGCAAGAAATTGCCCCGCATCGGCATCGACATCGACAAGTCGACCATCAACACCGTTGCAGCCCGCGTGAGGTGCTCGGTGCGCTCAACTTCGAAATCATCGGGTGAGAGACGCACTGGTGTGCCACTCCCCTGACGAGCGATGGCATTACGAATGGTCTGGTGAAGATCAAGCCGGAACGGGTCACCAAATTCGTATGGTTTTGTGTCATAGGCCGACTCATGCCCCTGACCAATTGCCGACATTTGATGTTGACCAGTGCGATCTTGACGAAGGCTTGAGAACAGATCACGCAACGCATTTGTACCAAGCGTCTTCAACCCTCGTGGAGTGAGTTCGAGTCGCCCTTCAACCCGATCGACAAGACCTGCCTCGATGAGCTCATTCGTGAGCCTCGATAACTGCTCAAGAGCAGAAGCGGCATCATCTCCGAGCGTTTCGCGAATTTTGTCTGGATCGATTTCTGCGAGATCTGCTGGAGATGTCGCTGCATCGAGCATCCCCTCAAGTTCATCAAGCCGACCCATTTCTGCCATCGCATCAAGGGCCTGCGACATCGACATCGGGCTATCGCCCGACATCTCATATGACGATTCAGAATTGAGGGACCCAAATTGTGCCTGGAGCGATGACGACAGTTGATCCATTTGCCACTGCAAATCCATGTCATCCATGAATTGCTGGGAGAGCCGAGCCAGTTGCTCGCGCTGCTCCGGGCTCATCGAATTCATCATCGCCTGCATCGCTGCCATTCGTCGGGCAATTGACTCGAGCAAGTCGTCAAGGGTCTCAGGATTATCGGGGAACATGTCACCGTACTCATCCATGAATTCCTCGAACTTGGGGTCCTCCCCTTGGTCGCGCCGAGCAATCATCTCGTTCAACGCCGACAACATCTCTTTTGTCCGCTGCACATCTTCAGGAGTGACCGACTCCATTCCCTCAGCAACACGATCAACAATCTGCTGCATCATTTCCGAACGCAACCGTTCAGAAAGTTCGTCAAAGCGGCGCGCCGCCTCAGCCGACTCGAAGTTATAACTCTGCAGACTCTGCATCCGACCAGCCAAGTCATCGGGAAGGAGATCGAGCCGCATCTGGCGCTCATCGGCCGCCGCGTTCGCATTTTCCGCTCTGCGTTCATCGCCACTACGAGTTGCATTATCTCGGGCATTTTCGATGGCATGTCGCTCTTCATCGATGATGTCGGCGAGTTCACGTGCCGCCTCTGCCAACGATCCGTCGAGTTCTCCAGATTCGCTGATCTCTTCACGACGATCCCGAATACGATCTCGCAACTCAGCAAGACCGGGCATTTGTCGCCCGTCAGGAGTGCGTAATCCTCGCTCCATAATGCGTCGAAGAGCCGCATCAACATCACCGTGATGAATGACCTCGTCGGTGATTTGCTCCATCAGGAAGTCCGCATCGACATCAAACCCGCGTTGCGAGCCATCCCACCGGGAATAGACAAATCGACGCGCCATATCTGCACCGTAGTTCGATCTTCGGAGGTACATCCGATCGTGTCGACATCGTTTCGGGGCAATAGTCTCAATGGTGATGCGCGTACCTCGGACATTCGTCTTCCTCGATCTTTCAGGATTCACGAATTACACCGCCGCGTACGGCGATGATGCGGCGGGAAAAATTCTTGGCACATTCCGCACTGTGGTTCGCGAAGTCGCGTCTGAGCGCGGTGTTCGAATCGCGAAATGGTTAGGAGACGGCTGCATGGTGGTCGCCGTCGATCAGGTTGGCGCAATTGAATTCGTGATGGAACTTGAGCGACGTGCAACACGGGTCTGCTCGCCTCTCACCCTTCGTGCCGGCATTGCCACCGGGCACGCACTGCTCTTTGAAGGCGACGACTACATCGGATCTGCGGTCAATATGGCCTCGCGCCTATGCGATCATGCAACTGGGTACGACGTTCTCATGCCGGCATCAAACGCTGAAGGCCTTCCTGAAGGAATTAGCGCTGAGTCGTATGGTGACGTCGAACTTCCTGGGTTTCCAGGAGCGATAAAGGTTGTTCGGTTAACCGGAACCCCGATGCGTGGGGATCGCAACGACACCGGTGAACTCTGGACCCGCACACCCTTCGTCTAACTCATCAGCGACACGACGTCAGCAAAGCGTTCGCCCACGATTTGAATCGCTCTGATGATGCGAGAGCGCCTATCGACTGCGATAGGTCGCAGATGACCCGGCGGCATCCTTGTTCAACCGACGGGTGAGGTGCAGCCCTTCCAGGACGAACTCGACCGCAGCTGCGGTAGCTGCCTGAGAGGGATTCTCACCAGCGAAACGCGCAACAGCAGGCCCAAGCGCTGGTACTTCGTTCAAGAGTTGAGCGAGCTCCTCACTTGAACGATCCTCGCCCGTGTGCGCAACGACACCTTCCTCGAATGCTTCGACGATTGCTGCGGTCAACGTTCCGTCGTGACGATTGATGAAGACCTGATGGACAGCCCCCTTGATGAGGTTGTCAAAAATTTGACCCTCCCGACCATCGTCCATCGATTCGATCTCAATCTTTCCAATCGACGAGGCCGCCAACGCGTCAAGATCATCGACCCGCGCAACAACTGGGTTTTCACCAGCCCGTAGGCCTCGCCGAAGGGCGTTAGCCGCCAGTGACTCATAGTTCGACACGCTCAAACGAACGCTCACACCGCTGCGTTGATTGACATGGCTACTCGCACGAGCAAGATGGCTGAACTCAGCAACAACAAGGCCGAGATACTCCGGCACCTCAACGGTCACGCCGCCAACAGAAGTCGTCGCTGCTTCTTGTTGCATGATCGAGTACTCAAGCCCGACTTCGAGGGGGTAGTGGGTGCGGATTTGACTTCCGAAGCGGTCTTTCAATGGGGTGATGATTCGACCGCGGTTTGTGTAGTCGTCAGGGTTTGCCGAGGCGACGAGCATGATGTCAAGCGGTAACCGAACCCGATGCCCACGAATCTGAATATCTCGCTCTTCCAGAACGTTGAGGAGCCCAACCTGAATTCGTTCGGAAAGATCCGGGAGTTCATTCATCGCAAAGATGCCACGGTTTGTCCGTGGAACCATCCCATAGTGCAGCGTTAATTCGTCAGAGAGGTACCGACCTTCGGCCACCTTGATCGGATCGACCTCACCGATGAGGTCAGCAATTGACGTGTCGGGGGTTGCAAGTTTCTCGCCGTAACGATCGCTGCGGTGCACCCACGAGATCGGCATATCATCACCAAGTTCTGCAGCGAGATCGCGGGCGTGACGAGACACCGGTGCGTATGGGTCGTCATTTATTTCCGATCCGGAAACGATCGGCATCCATTCATCAAGAAGCCCGACGAGGGACCGAATCATTCGAGTTTTCGCCTGACCTCGTTCACCTAAGAAAATCACATCGTGGCCCGCAAGCAACGCGTTTTCGAGTTGTGGCATGACCGTCTCTTCGTACCCGAGCACGCCTTCAAACAGAGGTTGTCCTGCAGAAATACTCGCCACAGCGTTCTCACGGACTTCTTCCTTCACGGGCCGAGAAACCCATCCTGATGCCTTCAGCGCTCCCAACGTTGAAGGGAGATCAGAGGGAACGGTCATCGGACGCTCATCAGAAGCCATGAGGGGAAACTAGTTCGCACGGCAACGCGAAGCCCGACCCAGCGGCAGGCTGAACTTCGCAAAACGAACTAGGTACGCTCACAAGGTGTCATCTTGGCTGCTCGACGGAGTCTGGAACGCCGCGGAGGTTCGCGACGAACATCGATCGCGAGCGATCGGCCCAAGCATTGACCACACCGAATGGCGAGAAATTCATGTCCCAGGTCATTGGGCCGACGTCAACCCACCAATAACGACTGACGGTCCACTCACCTATCGCACAACCGTCAACACAGACCCAACCCCCCAAGGCCAGCGCCGATGGTTGACATTTGACGGCATTACATACCAAGCAGATGTGTGGCTCGACGGCGCATACCTGGGCGACACCGAGGGCTACTTCGCTCCGCATTCGTTTGATGTCACCGATCTCTGGCGTCTCTCAACCGATCATGTCATTGCAGTCGAGGTTCACTGCCCTCCAACCGAAGAGGGTGCTCGCCGAGCGATCACAGGGGTTCTTCAAGACCCGACCGGACCACTCACGCCCAACCCGGGCGGTATCTGGAGATCCGTTCATCTTTCTGACACCGGCCCTGTACGAATCAATGCTCTTCGCGTTCTTTGCCAAGATGCAACGATTGAGCGCGCCCACCTTCGATTGAATGCACAGCTCGATAGCGGCCGCAGCTGCGCGGCAGAGGTTCAGACACTTGTCGATGGTCGACTCGTCGCTGAAAATCGAATCACGGTTGCGGCTGGACAGAACGAAGTTGCATGGCGAATAGATCTTCCACAACCGACATTGTGGTGGCCTCGAGATCTTGGGGAGCAGCATCTCGTCAATGTCGAAGTTGTCGTTTTCGTTGACGGGGAGATGAGCGACTCAGCGGATCGTAAAACCGGTTTACGAGAGGTTGCGTGGGACGATTGGATCTGTTCGATCAACGGGGAACGAATCTTCCTCAAAGGCGCCAACCTGATGCCCGTCGATGTGCTCATGGGGCGTGTTGACGAAGAGCACACCCGCCGACTCTTGGACGATGCCGTTGAACTTGGTCTCGACATGTTGCGCGTCCATGGCCACATCGCTCCACAGACCGTGTACGACGCGGCCGATGAACTTGGCCTCCTGCTCATGCAAGACTTCCCCCTTCAAGGAGTCCAACGGCGACACGTCCGTCAGGCAGCCCTCCGACAGTCACGTCAAATGGTTGATCTTCTCGGGCATCATCCGAGCGTGATCTCATGGTGGGCACATGATGAACCGGTGGCGAAGCCGGCCGACGGATCTGTTGATCAGGTGCAGACGCTCGGTCTTGCTGGTCGAGCACGAGAACTTGCAACAAGAATGCAACGGGCCGTTCGAGATCAGGCTCCAACATGGAACCGATCAATTCTTGATCCGCTCGTCAAACGTTCTATCGAGAGTGCTGACCCAACTCGCAGGTGCGTTGCTCATTCAGGAGTGCTTCCACACCTTCCACTCCTCGACGGCACCGATGCACATCTCTACATTGGCTGGACTGATGGACCGATCTCCTTACTTCCACGCGAATCGGCGAGATTTCCGCGACTCTTCCGTTTCGTCTCTGAGTTCGGCGCACCAGCTGCTTCCCGCTCACCGGAGGTTTCCGAGGCTCTCGGCGGTGCCAACTGGCCAGACGCGGATTGGGGCGCATTTGCAGAGGTCACCGGAACGGAACGCTGGCAGTACGAGCAATCGACCCCACCTCATTCGTTTCTCGACCACAAGACATGGATTGAGTCAACCGAGCGACATCAAGGTGACGTTATTTCAGCCTGGGTCTCGCATCTTCGACGGATTGCCTACACGCCTACGGGCGGATTCTGTGTCCGAGCGCTGAATGACCACACTGCTGGGAGCGGCTGGGGGGTTATCGATGTGCATGGAAACCGGCGACCGGCGTTCGCTGCACTGCGTTCAGCCTGCAAGCCGGTGGTGGTCACCATCGACCTCCTACCTGAGATGACTCCGGCGAATAGCCGACTCTCAGTAGCCGTGCATGTGTCAAGCGACCTCCGTCACGACATTGTAGGTGCGATCGTCGATGTTGCCGTTTCGGGCACCGACTCAGATCAAACTCATCGGTTTGTCGGCACTATCGAGGCCGATGCAAGTTCGTACATCGGGACAATCACCGTCATCGCGCCAACTGTGGGCCAAGTTTCATTTGTCGCAACTCTGAGCACCGATTACGGCTCATCAGAGGCAATGACCTCAACCGAAATTCGCTAGCGACCAGAACCGACGCCGCTGCGCCCGAGTGGCACGGCCCAGATCTGGTATTGCCGCCTGGTTATGCCCGAGAGAGTTGCTTGCGATTCTTGCTCTTCGCTTTGCGGTAATCGGCGTTCATCAACGCAATCACATCGATCGAGATTTCCTTCGGACATGCCGCTTCGCATTCGCCATGGTTGGTGCATGATCCAAAGTGAGAGTCCATCGTCTCAACCATGTCTTCCGCACGGCTGTAACGCTCTGCTTGTCCCTGAGGCAACAAGTTGAGGTGAGTGATCTTCGCTGCAGTGAAAAGGTTTGCTGCACCATTCGGGCAGGCGGCGACGCAAGCGCCACAGCCGATGCACTGAGCGGCATCCATCGCAGCATCAGAAACCGGCTTCGGGACGGGGATGAGGTTTGCGTCTGGCGCTCCACCGGTTGCGGCGGTGATGTATCCACCAGCTTCGACAATGCGGTCAAATGCTGAGCGGTCAACCATGAGGTCACGAATAATCGGGAACGCACTCGCACGCCACGGCTCAATGACAATGGTGTCACCAGAGGAAAACTTGCGCATATGCAACTGGCAGGTCGCTGTTCCGCGCTCTGGTCCGTGTGCTTGACCGTTGATCATCAGCGAGCACGTACCGCAGATACCTTCGCGGCAGTCGTGGTCGAACACGATTGCTTCTTTTCCGTCATCGATGAGACGCTCATTCAAGATGTCGATCATCTCGAGGAATGAAGCCTCATCGGTGATCTCATCAATCTTGTGAGTCTCGAATGCGCCGCTTGCGTTTGGCCCACTCTGACGCCACACCTTCAGGGTCAGGTTCTTGAGAATGTTGGTCACTTGTAACTCCGTGTCTGGAAGTGGACTTCCTCGTAGACGAGGTCTTCAACATGGCGGTTCGGCGCCATTGGATCCCCGGTGTTTTCCCACGCAGCGACATGAGCAAAGTTGTCGTCATCTCGGAGGGCTTCACCGTCTTCGGTCTGGTACTCCGCCCGGAAGTGGCCACCACATGATTCTTTGCGGTCAAGAGCATCACGGCACATCAACATGCCAAGTTCAAAGAAGTCTTCGACACGACCAGCTTTCTCGAGGGTCTGGTTCAGGCCGTCGGTACCACCGGTGACGCGAAGGTCTTTTTTGAACTCTTCATACAATGCCGGAATCTCGCCGAGTGCTTTTTCGAGCCCGGCTTCGGTGCGTTCCATGACGCAGTAGTCCCAGATGATCTTCCCGAGTTCACGGTGGAACCAATCAGGTGAACGGGTGCCACCAATTGACGCGAACCGGTTGTATCGGTCGCGAGCCTCGTTCTCGACCTTCGCAAACTCAGGATGGCTCGTGTCAGGAACCGACTTGTTGAGCCACTCCGAGAGGTAGTTCGAAATGGTG
>JAPOIQ010000133.1 GCA_029978815.1 bacterium | reverse complement strand
TGATGCAACGCCAGCCTCGGTGGTTCAACGCAACAGCGAAGATCCCATCATTCTCGACGACGTAGAAGATTCGCTGTCCCCCGAAACACGCGTCCCTGTCAGTTCCACTTCGCTCGAGGTGACTGCGTGGGATCCTTTCGGTGATAACGGTTCTGAAAATGACGCTCAAGCTCCTCTCGCAATCGCTGACGGGAGTCGAGACACCGCCTGGTCGACCGAGTGTTACAACGATCAATATCTCGGCGCGAAGCCTGGAGTTGGGCTGGTGGTCACCCTCCCAGAGTTATCAAACGGACGACTGGAGTTCGAAACACTCAACGCGCCGTTCCAAATTGAGGTGTATCGGACCGACGCGGTGGAACCGCCGTTGTCACTTGATTCGTGGGTTCAAGTCGGCTCAATGAGCTACGGCGTCGAACCGGGTGCAGTTGCGGTGTCAGTCGGCGAGGCCTCGACCCATCTCGCAATCTGGTTGAAAGAACTCGGACCAGATGATGCTTGTTCTTCGGCGAACCCGTATCGGGGTCGAATCGGTGAACTGCAGTGGCTGACGAACTCCTGAACGAACCCGAGTTACTCCGGCGAGCGCAAGCAGGCGATAGAAACGCTCTGGAGGTTCTCCTCCGAGCGCACTACCAACGAGTGTTCGCGGTCTGCTTCCGGATGATGGGCAGCCGACCCGCGGCAGAAGATCAGACGCAAGAAGCGCTTCTTCGCATTTCACGAGGCATCTCAACTTTTCAAGGAAACGCTGCGTTTAGCACCTGGTGTCACCGCGTTGCGACGACGACATGTATCGATGAGCTCCGAAAGCAACGTCGCCGTCCACTCACAACAAGTCTTACCCGTGATGATGGTGCCCCTATTGAGATGACCGATGGTGCTGACATCACAATGGCGATCGAGTGGACAGATGTACGAGCCGATATTCGTGATGCGCTCAACACCCTTCCCGTTGAATTTGCTCGGGCTGTGGTGATGAGAGATGTCCTCGAACTCGACTACGTCGAAATCGCAGAACTCAGTGGGGTTGCGGTGGGAACAATCAAGTCACGAATTTCTCGCGGTCGAGCAATGCTTAGCGATGTACTCGGCGGGAACCACAACGCCACCGGTGATCGTCTAACCGATGGAGACACCCAATGAGTGATGACGATGTCAATCAGTTGACGCCCGATGATGGCGACGTTGATGAGGTTGTCGTTGCGCGCCTTCGTTCTGCGCTGCTTGACGCTGTTGAGGTGACAGATCAGGCACGAGATCAAGCAGTGAATGCTGTCATGGCTCAACTTGGCAACGATTCGCCGTCGTCTGGTGTGACCGAGTTGTCCTCGCGTCGGCGCAGCGGCATGAACTCTTGGCTGCAAGCAGCCGCAGCAGTTGCCGTGATCGCTGTCGGAGCAGGTGTACTTCTGCAACTACAAACCGGTGGGGACGACTCTTTGGAGCTTTCAGTGAAACAGGCAACCGTCGAACGTTCAGAAGGCGACTACTCGCTTGCCGATGAGGAGAGCTCCACCGACGACGCAAGTGATTCGGCCGCTGGGGCTCTACTTGAAGCGGAACCACCCGACAAATTGTTTGCCTTTCAGGAGTCGATGGAATCCGATCAGGAATCGGCGGTTGAAGGTGACGCAGATGCAGATGTTGCCATTGCCGCTTCAGAAATTCCATCAATACGCATTGACGATCTACCGACGGTCCTTGATGAACTCGTTGCACAACAACGCTCATCACTACCGATCAACAATGTCTGCGCTATCGGCGAAGACGAAATTGTTGAACTTCTTGCCGAAGTTGTGATCGACGGAATGCGTGTTTCCCTTATTCGCAATCTGGCGACGAACACGTACATCGCGGTGAACCTCAGCACGTGTGAGGTTCTTGCAGATGTTGAACTTGGTGGGCAGTAATCGGCGAGATGTCAAAAGACGGCCAAACCGCAGCGCAACCTGGCAGAAACGAAATCGCTCAAATTCTCGGCGCGGGGTGAGGATTAGAGCGATACTTCACTACAGTCCTGAGGATGATCGGAAACCCGTTCACCAATGATGACTGGGCAGCAGAAACTGCTGATCGTGTCGAAAACGTCGTTGGGGTAGTTCGCGACCGAGTAACGAACAACATTGTGAAGGTAGTTCGAGGCATTGTCTTCGGACTGATCAGCCTCATTCTTGGCGTCGCACTCCTCATCATCACCCTCATCATGGTGACGCGAGCGGTGCAGTCAGGCATCAGCCTCATCACCGGAAACTCCGGTGTCGGTCACAGTCGATCTGTCTATTTGAGTTATCTCGCCTGCGGGATGCTGATGTTGACGCTCGGCGGCCTCTTCATGCGCCGTCGTCGTGCACCAGACACCTGATCTGAGGATCGTTGAATTGGAGAAATAATGGAAGCCAAACACGAACGCGTCATCATCATCGGCTCTGGGCCGGCTGGCTTAACAGCGGCGATTTACACCGCTCGCGCAAGCCTTGAACCACTCGTCATCGAAGGAGAACCTTCGTCAACGAGTGATCAGCCTGGCGGCCATCTCATGTTGACCACTGAGGTCGAAAACTTCCCTGGGTTCCCCGAGGGAATTATGGGACCTGAATTAATGATGAATTTCCGTAGTCAAGCAGAGCGTTTCGGTGCCAAGTTCTTGACGGAGAAAGTGACCAAGGTCGATTTCTCTGCACGTCCGTTCAAAGTGTGGGTTCGTGATGATGAGTACCACGCAGATGCTGTCATTGTCTCGACCGGAGCACGATCACTCATGCTTGGTCTCGAAGAGGAGCAGCGACTGATCGGACATGGGCTTTCGACCTGCGCGACCTGTGATGGATTCTTCTTTAGAGATCATCACATCGCAGTTGTTGGCGGCGGTGACTCAGCGATTGAAGAAGCGTCATTCCTTACAAAATTTGCCTCCAAGGTGACCCTGATCCATCGACGTGATGAGTTCAGGGCCTCCAAGATCATGCAGGAGCGGGCATTTGCGAACCCAAAGATCGAGGTGTTGTGGAATCACACGGTGACAAAAATCAACGGTGAGAGCAAAGTTGATGGCATCGAGGTCACGAATACTGTTGATGGGTCGGTGTCGACCTTGCCCGTCACTGGTGTATTCATCGCTATTGGCCATCGCCCCAACACAGATCTGTTCTCTGGGATTCTCGACACGGATGAAGCCGGTTATCTACAAACCCAGCCTGATTCTTCGTACACGAATATTGATGGAGTCTTCGCATGCGGTGACGTCCAAGACCACACTTACCGTCAAGCAATCACCGCTGCAGGATCTGGATGTATGGCTGCAATTGACACTGAGCGCTGGCTTGAAGGGCAACATTAGAAACCTGTGCCAAACAAGACGTTGTCGGTCGCGGTAGTCTCGACTCACGTTCTTGCGGGTCGCCAAGGGCACTTATTCAAAGGAAAGGCTGACATGTCTTCAATCAATCTGACCACCAGCACCTTCGACGAAACCGTCGGCGCATCGAATGTTCCAGTTGTTGTCGACTTCTGGGCTGAGTGGTGTGGGCCGTGCAAGATGGTTGCTCCAATCCTTGACGAAATCGCCACTGAGAATGCTGGCCAGATGACAATTGCCAAGCTCAATGTTGATGAGAACCCTGATATTGCGATGCGCTATCAAGTGATGAGCATTCCAACGATGATCGTGTTTAATGGCGGCGAAGCCGTGCACCGGATCGTCGGGGCGAAGAGCAAATCAGCTCTCCTCGAGGAGTTCGGAACATTTCTGGGCAACTCCCACTAACGGAAGGTGACCGCGGCGAAGCCGTTCGAGACCTTCAGCGCCGGCTTATTCAGTCGGGTTATGTCATTCGGTCAACTGAGATCGGCTGGTTTGGTGAGTCGACTCAGCAGGCGGTCACATCGTTTCAGTCGGCCCAGGGAATTCCATCAACTGGCCTATGTGATGACTTGACGTGGACAGCGCTCGTCGAGGCAGGTTGGTCACTTGGTGACCGATTGCTCATGGTCACCGCTCCGAATCTTCGCGGTGAAGATGTCGCAGAATTGCAGCGGATTCTTGCGAGATTGGGCTTTAACTGCGGCCGTGTCGACGGGATTTTTGGCCCTGATACTGCTGCTGCATTACAGGATTTTCAGCGCAATTCTGGTCTTCCTGATGACGGAATCTGTGGGTCTGACACCGTGTCAGCCCTTGATGTTCTCGCTCGGCATACTGGGAGCGGCCCCGGCGTAGTGATGGTTCGCGAAGTTGCCGCCGTCACATCGGGCCGCCGATCATTGGGGCATCTTCGGATCGTTATTGGCGAATTTGGTGGACTTGGCGCCCTTGCTCGACAGATCACCACCGCGTTGCGCCAGCATTCAGCCTCTGCAACCACTGTTGGAGATCCAGACTCGTCAACACATGCTGTGTTGGCGAACAGATATCGAGCGGATCTCTATATCGGGTTTGAAGCAGCGCACCTTAAGACATCGCGTATCCAGTACTACGCTGTGCCCGGGTTCGAGTCAGCAGCAGGTCGTTCACTGAGCGAGAAACTCGCAAAAGGTGTTCGGCACCCGTTTCGACAATCTGACGTCGAAGTAGTGGGAGCACGACTTCCAATTCTCCGAGAGACTCGCATGCCTGCTGTGTTATGGCAACTTGGTCCGACTGCGGACATTGTTGCCCACACCCCGACGGTTGTTCGTGGAGTGGTCTTAGCGATCGAAGATTGGGTTCGAGAAGTACAAGAATAATATACGAAAAAATGTGTTTTATTTAGTATATTTCTAGTCTTTTCGAAAATAAAGTGAATTATCCACAGCATATTCATTGACCTGTGGATGTCGCTACCTTCAGTGAAGGTTGAGGATGTG
>JAPOIQ010000076.1 GCA_029978815.1 bacterium | reverse complement strand
CTGCGAAACGGGATGTACTCACCAAACGGCACTTTGATGACCTTGACATACCGGTCAACAACGGAGCCATCAGGCATCACGACATATTGAGCATTGACGAAGTTTCCGGTCTCGACCTCGTACACAAACTCCGCATCTTCTGTGACACCAACAACGAACGGAACCTGCAACCGGGACGCTTCGGCGCGAATGAGATTGGATACTGCACTCTCTTCAAATGGCTGCCGGTTGACATCGATCGCATTTTCAGGCCATAGCACCATGTCGACGGCATCACCAACGTCGACAAGTTGGCTCGCGAGCACATGAGCATTGGTGACATCCGCAGAAGGCACATCGAGAGCACTTGTTCCCTGACGCCCCCCACCTTGAACAGCGGCAACAGAAATTGGCGCAACGTCGTAACCCGCCGGAGCGATGGCAGCGAGTGCAAGAAGCGCAATGACGACTCCTGCGCTTAGCAACCAATGGCGACGTGAACGTAATGATCGTTTCCACTGACGGATGCCTTCTGTAACGAGACCACCGATTGCGAACACGACGATGGTGAGCAACGGAACACCGCCGAGACGCGCAATCGGGAGAAGTGGTCCGCCGGCTTGGCCAATACCGAGGGTGGCAAGAGGAATTCCTCCGAACGGCACGACCATTCGGAGCATTTCCACAAGTGAATGAGCACCTACTTTGGTGAAGCTTGAATGAGACCCGATTACCGCTGCGCAAGCGTGAAGCACTGCGAAGAACACGACTGCGATGACATAGCCCGGCGCAGTAAGGAAGTACATCCATGCTGTCGTTGGGCCGAACCATGCAAGACCAAAGAGCAACCCGAGAACGAATCGTTCTCGACGAAGGTCGGCCGATAGGGAGATGAATAGAGCGGCTCCAGCGAGAGCCCCTGGCCAGAAACCCCAAGGTGGCATCGATGATGCGACGAGCAGCCCAGCCAGCAGCGAACAAAAACGCCGTCTAAGTGCCGTCATTGAACGAGGGTTGCGAATACGGCATAGCGCTGGGCAGTCGAACCTGGTGGGTGGCAGGCGAACAACGTTGCCGTGAATTCAGGGGTTTGATCGATGATCCAAAGATCGGTTGGCTCGATGACTTCGGCTGCTGTTACGACGTAGACGAATACCTCGCCTGAATCAGTTTCGAAAATAATCTCATCTCCTACGACGAGTTCATTGATACGAAGGAAGACCTGGTGCTTGCTCACTCGGTGGCCGGCAATGACGACGTTGCCTTGGGACCCGGGCATGGCAGTTCCTGGCCAATGACCGGGCCCGAGGTCGAGTGTGGTCAGGCGAATCCCCTCGTAGAGACCCATCTCGACATCAATCGCAGGAATCGAAATTGTCCCGAGTTCGATGACTGGCTCTGCCGCTCTTGTGTCGGCTGGTGGCGCAATTGGGATGGGAAGAGTGGTCGTTGTCGTCGTTGAGGTGGTCGACGTCGTCGTAGGTGTTGTGCTCGTCGTTGTTGAAGGTGTCACCGTGGTTGTCGTTGAAGTGGTGAATGCAGCTTCATCACTTCCACCCGAACACGCCCCGGTGACGACGGCGGTGCAGACACCGAGAACGATGGCCGTGAAGGAGAAACGACGTGACATTGTCATCAGTCTGCCAGTGTCGTAAGCAACTCGTTGGCAGCGCGGACACCATCAGCGATACACGAAGGTATGCCGATTCCTCGGTACGACGATCCTGCGATGTGAAGAAAATCAGGCAGAGTACGTTCAATCTCGGTGATTCGACGTGCATGGTGGGGCCGGTATTGAGTGAACGCATCGGTCCAGCGTGAGACTCTTGCGCCCGAGCGCTCAATTGAAATTCCGAGATGTTCGTTGGTCTCTTCAATCGCGTGATCGATGAGCGCGGTGTCATCAAGTTCGCGAATTGGTAAGCCGTCACGACCGAGAGAGATCCTTAAAATTTGAGACCCATCTGCTTGGGTGAGGTGAGCCCACTTCTGAGATGCGAACGAGACGGCCGTTACCAATCGCTGCTGTGACTTTGGCACGAGATATCCCGAGCGATGATGCAGATGATTGTGCCAGTCAGCGGCGTTGACTCGAACTGTCACGATTGCGACATCGGCGGTCTCTAACGATCGCAGCTTTGTCGCAACTTCGCCCGCAAGAAGTGGAGCGGCGCAGTGGGCAGGAATTGCGAGAATGACGCCATTGGCCTCAATTCCGTTAACCAGCCACCCGGTAGGCGTCTGCTCGAGCGTCTCGCAACGTGCCCCGCTCAGAACTTGTACCCTTCCGGCTCCACGGTCGAGAGTATGCGATATCGCAGAGGTGATGAGTTGTTCCATCCCAAGTGGAGGTGCTCCGAAGATTGGCCCCGAGTTCGCTGGGGCTGAACTTCGCATCCGCCGCCCAGCGAGCACAGCGCTTCGACCTGCTTCAGCAAGGCCGTGCAACTGTGGGACGGCAGCAAGGCTGAAGTGATCGGTGTCCGCTCCGTAGATTGATCCGACAAGAGCGTCAATGAGGCGGTCGTGCACGTGGTGACCAAATCGGCTTCTTGTCCATTGGCCAATCGAGTCATGGCCGATCTCACTCCGAGGCCGAATGAGATCGAGCGCAGCTCGGGCAAGGCCCGCTGGAGGTATCAAACCTGACCGAGCGATCGACATCAACGACGTCGGAACCCCCAGCGCGAGATCGGAAGGAATCGGGTACAGCCTTCCTGCCCAGATAGCGGCAGAAGCCGAGGTAGGTGAAACAAGGCTCTCGCCGAGGCCAACATCGGTCGCAAGTTGAACGGCGTGAGGAGTTCTGATGAGAAACGCATCGGCTCCTTCATCAACCAGCGTGCCACCAAACGAAGAGGTCTTGATTTTCCCACCAAGGCGATGCTCGGTTTCAAGCAGCACGATCTCTGTGTCGGAACCGGCGGTGAGCTCAGTGAGGCGATGTGTGGCCGCTACTCCCGTGATGCCGCCACCGACGACAACGATTCGTGCGGGAGTGGTCACAATAGTTACCCGGCGGCGATCACTCGATGGGCCAGAGCCTTCAGCACTTCGCTGTCATCGTTGACGCACGCTGTGCGATCAAAGGCAAGGCCCACGCCTTCGGCGCGTGCCCGAGCTTCGATGTCGAGGTCGTACAAGACCTCGAGGTGGTCAGCAACAAAACCAACCGCACTTACGATGACTCCAGAGTGCTCACCACGTGCGCCAAGGTCATCAATCACGTCGAGGATGTCTGGGCCGATCCACGGCTCGGGCGTACGGCCTGCACTCTGCCAACCGATCGACCAACCGTGACCTTCTTCGAGTCCGACGATCGTGGCAACTGCCTCGGCAGTTGCTCGCAGTTCGTCCGGGTATGGGTCGCCAGCCGAAATAATTCGTTCTGGAAGCGAATGAGCAGTGAACACAACGTGAGCGTTGCCGTTCATTTGTTCGAGTCGTTGGGTGAGGTCGCGGGCGATGAATTCGACGAAAGCTGGCTCGGTTGCCCAACTTTCGACCCCTGAAACCGAAATACCGTGCGGATCGGCAGTCGTTCGAGTCCGGTCGAGGTACTGGCCAATTGAGTATGACGAATAATGGGGAGCAAGTACGAGACCAGTGATCTTCGTGACGCCCTCTTGAGCAAGTTTCTCGACTGATGCTTCAATCTTTGGGTCAGCATGCTTGAGGCCGAGCTCAACACGGAAACCACCGGGATCTAGCTCGTCGAGTTCGTGCTGAAGCTGCTGCTGCTGGCGCTCGGTGAGTGCTGCGAGTGGCGAGAGTCCGCCGATGGCTTCATATCGGGCGACAAGGTCAGCAAGTGCCTCAGGAGTCGGTGGCCGGCCTCGCCGAATATCGGTGTAGTACGGCTCGATCTCGTCGCGGTGGCGAGGAGTGCCGTAAGCCATCAGCATGACTGCGGTATGCGGTTGAGAGGATGATGTAGTCATGACGAAGAGTTCTCCATGGCAGTTTGTTCATGAACGAAAGCCACGAGTTCGGTGAGGACCCCTGGGTCGGTGTTTGGTTGGACACCGTGTCCAAGGTTGAAAATGTGGCCGGGATGGCCACCATTGTCGCTGAGAACTTTTGCTGCACCATCGAGCGCGATATTTGCACCAGCGAGTACGAGAGCAGGATCGAGGTTTCCCTGCACAATCAGGTCAGATCCCATGCGACTGCGTGCCGATGAGATCGAAGTGCGCCAGTCAAGGCCGAGAATCTGAGGGCCAGCAGCATTCATCGATTCGAGAAGGTGATCGCAACCTATCCCGAAATGAATTCCAGGCGAGTCACCGTGCCGATCGTTCAGGGTTGCGAAGACCCGAGCCGAATACGGTGCCACATATGACTCGTAGTCGGCTACCGAGAGAGCACCTGCCCATGAATCGAAGAGTTGGAACGCTTTTGCACCGTGCGAAAGCTGTGCCGAGATGAACTCAATTGCGTAGTCGGTGAGCCGCTCCATTAGGTCGTGCCACAAGTTTGGTTCTGCATGCATCATCGCTTTCGTGTGCTGATACGTGCGACTTGGTGCGCCTTCGATGAGGTAGCTCGCAACAGTGAAAGGAGCGCCAGCGAAGGCAAGCAGAGGAACCGACGGTGGTAGCTCGTTGACGAGAATGTCGACGGTTGCGGTGACATGGTTGATGTCGTCCGCGGTGAGCGGAGGTAGCCGGCGGAGGTCGTTCTGAGAGCGAAATGGCTGGTCAGCGACCGGACCTGTTCCTGGAGTGACATCGATACCGAACCCTGCGGCGTGAACAGGTACAACGATGTCGCTGAACAGCACTGCTGCATCAACGTTGTGTCGGCGCACCGGCTGCAATGTGATCTCCGCAGCGAGTTCAGGCTGGGCGATTGCATCAAGAATTGAGCCGCTCCCACGGATTTCCCGATACTCCGGAAGACTGCGACCGGCCTGTCGCATAAACCACACCGGAGTGTGCGTTGGACGGCGTCCAGAGCCAGCGTCGATAAAGGGGGAATTGGTCATAAAAGAACTGCTTTTCGGCATGGTTGACGATATCTGGACGGGTACACTTGTTGGACTCCAAAACCGAGTTCATCCCCCAAAGTTGGTGCTGGAGCCAAATAAAGATGACCCAGTTACACCCAGAGATCGCTGACGAGCAAAATTTCGTCGACCACGCCTACGACTGCCTGGAAAGTAGTCGTACTGCGGCGTGGCGTATGCGTGAAATGCATGAAGCTGACCTCGGTGGAACATTTCAGGCTCGATTTGAGCGGAATGCTGTCGATGGGGCGCTGGTGAAGCGGCTTATCGAACTTGATCTCGGTGATGCGGCGCTCGTATTCGGTCGAATTGACCGCGATGACCCAGACAGTGAGGGAACCGAAGCCTTCCACATCGGTCGTCTTGCGGTGTCAGATGAAGATCGTGAACCGGTAGTTATCGATTGGCGGGCGCCCGTCGCTGAACCGTTCTACAGAGCGACGGGTCGAGATCCGATGGGACTGCTCCGCCGTCGTCATTTTGTTGTCGAGGGCCGTTCGGTACTTGGGCTTGAAGATGAGCTATTTGGCGAGGGTCACATCGGAATCGGCGATGATGGGCTCACAGCCCCCCAGAACGAATTACGGGGCTACAGCACCTTGGTCGCCTCGCTTGAGCGTGGTCGAACTGGAACCCTTGGCGACATCGTTGCCACGATCCAGGCAGAGCAGGACGAGATCATTCGCTCTCCGCAGTCAGGTGTATTGGTCGTTCAGGGTGGCCCGGGTACGGGCAAAACAGTTGTCGCCCTTCACCGGGCAGCGTATTTGTTGTACACCCACCGGTTCCCTCTTGAGGACCAGGTAGGCCTCGTCATAGGGCCCAACAGAGTGTTCCTTCGATACATCGAACAGGTACTTCCTTCGCTCGGAGAAGCCGGCATCGAACAAGTTGTGCTGAGCGACCTTATTCCTGGCGTTCGCGTTCGGGGTAGTGACTGCGAGGCAACGGCCCGTGTGAAAGGTCTACCGGTGATGTCTCGGGTGATCGATCGGGCCATACGCGATCGTGAACGTCCGTTGCGGGAGGATCTGACCTTCCCGTTTAGGTCGGGCTACGTGCGTCTGCGTGCATCCGAGACTGAAGCCATTATCAGGGGAGCACGTCGCGGCCAGCGGCGTCACAACGCTGCCCGACGTCACGTAGAGAACGAAATTTGGTCGGCACTTGCCGCAAATTGGCGCG
>JAPOIQ010000380.1 GCA_029978815.1 bacterium | reverse complement strand
GAATCCCTCTTCGCCAACAATCCGACGGAGAATCCGCTTATAAGGGCCATACGTGCACTTTGCGAATACTGCTCGCTGACTTGCAAAGGCAGCCGCATCGACCAAGAACGCAATGGCTATCTGGTCTGCCCAGGTTTCTGCCCGATAGTGAAACACGTTGTGGAAGCGGGTTTTTCCTGCGAGCAGGTCGTTCATCATCTCATCACGGGTTTTGACGCCCATGTCCGCGGCAACCATGTACAGCAGATGGGCGTGTCCGATTTCGTCTTGGGTCTTCGCAAGAAAAATCTGCTTCAGCCTCAACCCTGGTGAATGAGGAATCCAGTCTCGTTCAGTGAGACCACCCATGAGTTCAGAATTGGCATGGAACTCTATGAATCGGAAGACCTCCTGCCGGTATTCCTCTGGCATGTCATCGTCGGCTTCGACCATGCCGCCATCGTCAAGAAATGCCTGAAATTCGTCAAGATCAGCCCAAGTTCTCATCGACAACCTCCTGCTCGAAGACTACTGCCCGATACCGGCTGAACGAGATTCAACTACAGCGAACGGCGGTCATCAACCCGAGACAATTTGCCGCCCTCGGAACGAGGAAGCGCACCACGCTCAGCGACGGTGACCGCCACCCCAATGCCAAGGGAAGACCGCAATGCATCGGAGACGCTGGCTCCGAGCGAGCTTCCAACCTCTTCAACCGACCCAACACCATCAGCCGGTTCAACCTCGACGGTGAGATTGTCAAGCGTGCCATCTCTCGTAACGACGAGCCTGAAATGAGGTGCTGCCAGATCAACGCCGAGAAGCGCGTGTTCCACTTGGCTCGGATACACGTTGACGCCTCGAATGACGATCATGTCATCGCTTCGACCAACGATCGACGAAATGCGTGCGTGCGTCCGGCCACAGGGTGAGGGCTCACGAGTCATTGAGCAGAGGTCACCAGTCCAGTAGCGCAGAATCGGAAATGCCTGTTTCGTCAGCGAGGTGAGCACCAATACTCCCACTTCGCCCTCATCAAGCACCTCACCGGTGTCGGGATGCACGATCTCTGGGTAAAAGTGGTCTTCCATGACAACGAGACCCGAGCGATCTGCGGTTTCGCACGCAACACCTGGGCCAATGACCTCCGACAACCCGTAGATGTTGACCGCGATCATCGACAGTTTCTCTTCGATCTGTTGACGCATGAGTTCTGACCATGGTTCGGCACCGAGCACACCGACTCGGAGCGAATTGTTCTCTGGCAGTTGCTCGGCGAGGGTTAACGCGTACGACGGAGTGCAACAGATCGACTCAGGAGCGAAATCTTCGATGAGCATGAGTTGCCGCTCGGTGTTACCGCCCGACACCGGAACCACTGAAATTCCGGCCTCCTCTGCACCAGCATGCAAACCAAGACCGCCAGTGAACAGCCCGTATCCGTACGCGTTGTGCAACATCCATCCGGGCTCAATGCCTGCGCCCCGCAGACAGCGAGCAACACATCGCGCCCACATCGACAGGTCTTCAGCGGTGTACCCAACGACGGTTGGTTTGCCCGTCGTGCCACTGCTCGCATGAACTCGCTGCACCTCTTTGCGCGGCACTGCAAATAGGCCGAACGGGTAGTTGTCTCTCAGGTCGCTCTTCTTTGTGAAGGGAATGTCACAAATGGCGTCGAGAGACGCCGGGGTCGCCACGTTGGCCAACCGCTCGCGGAACGCAGGCACACGCTCTTTGACGACATCGACAGTGGCTGCGAGACGCT
>JAPOIQ010000197.1 GCA_029978815.1 bacterium | reverse complement strand
GCATTGGGTCGCCGACGTCTGGTCCGGTTGGTTGCGGCAATTTTTGCGGTTTTCGTGGCTGTTGTTGTTCTCGCCGTTCTCGGGTCATCGTGGTTTGGTGTTCGGTCATCCGATGTTCGGGTGACCGGCAATGTGTATACAAATCCGACGCAACTGAATGAGATTATTGACGGAGTTCTCGGTACTCCAGTGGTGCTCGTGGACACGGACGCGCTTGAAGCACAGATTGATGAGATTGCGTGGGTATCTGAATCGTCGGTTCGAACCGATTGGCCATTTGGGCTGGTCATTGATATCCGTGAGCGAGAGCCCGTGCTGTCGTTTCCGGGTCAAGACGGCCTATTTCGGGTGCTCGATGCCGACGGAAGAGTTCTTGATGTGATCGACGGGTGGCCATTCGAATACCTGTTGCTTGTATCGGCTGATACACCAAACCTTGGGGTGGCCGAATTCGCGCCTCCCGGGCCAACTGGAGCAGCCGCACTCGGCGCGGTGCTGACCGCAGGAATCCGTGATCGAGTGAGTCTGATTGAAGTCGATGCTGCCGGTACCGATCTTCGAGTGACGCTCGATGACAGCACACTGATCAAATTCGGAGCCGCCCGGGAGCTCTTCCCGAAGTTGGTGCGTCTAGAAACGGTGCTTGCTGCAGGAGAAATTCTTCCGGGGGCAATCGTCGACGTTTCAACAGATGAGGTCATTCTCGGAGGGTGATTCGTGATTGATGTGGCGCTACTGCGGTAGCATCGCCCTGTTGCCCTGGCGTAGTTCGAAATTTAGACAGTCGAAATTTGGCAGAACAATCTGATGAAAGACCGTGCTCCTCAAATCACCTGCGAACAGCCGTCGCTGGCTGTGCTACACAAGGTAGGTAATTGGGGTTGCTCAGAGAGGAACAAGTAATGGCTGGCTCACCGCAGAATTATCTCGCAGTGATCAAGGTGATCGGTGTTGGCGGCGGTGGCGTCAACGCGGTGAATCGTATGATCGACGCCGGCCTTCGTGGCGTCGAGTTCATCGCAGTAAACACCGACGCTCAGGCACTGTTGATGAGTGACGCCGATATCAAACTTGATATTGGTCGCGAACTCACTCGTGGCTTGGGCGCAGGTAGCGATCCAGATGTGGGTCGTGCAGCAGCTGAGGCCCATGAATCTGAGATTGCGGAGCTCGTTAAGGGCGCCGACATGGTGTTTATTACAGCTGGCGAGGGTGGCGGCACCGGAACCGGCGCAGCACCTGTCATTGCTGAAATAGCTCGAGGGGTTGGAGCGCTCACCATCGGTGTTGTGACCCGCCCGTTTGCGTTTGAAGGCCGACGGCGGGCAGTCCAAGCCGAATCCGGTATTCAGCGCCTGAAGGAAAAAGTCGACACTCTCATTGTGATCCCGAATGATCGTTTGCTTTCCGTGGCGAACGAGAAGACAAGTGTGTTGAGTGCGTTCAACATGGCAGATGATGTGCTTCTCGATGGTGTGGCGGGCATCACCAACCTGTTGACCATTCCTGGACTCATTAATACAGACTTCGCGGACGTTCGAATGGTGCTCTCAGAGGCAGGTTCTGCCCTTATGGGTATCGGCCAAGCGGGAGGCGAAGATCGTGCGGTGTCGGCCGCAAAGGCGGCAATTTCAAGTCCGCTGTTGGAATCAGCCATCGACGGCGCACGCGGTGTTCTTCTGAACATCACCGGCCCTTCAAGTATGGGGCTGTTTGAAATGAATGCTGCGGCCGAAATCATTCATTCGGTGGCGCACCCCGATGTCAACCTCATCTTTGGAACCGTCATTGATGACGAGATGGGTGACGACGTGAAGATCACGGTGGTTGCTGCGGGATTTGATCGGGTCGATTCAGTTTCTGCTGTTGACAACACCTCGTCATCGGGAGCATCACGACTTTCTGAATTGTTTGCCGATGACGACTCAGACGATGAGGAAGATGACGGCTTCGATGTGCCGTCATTCCTGAAATAGCAAGAACGCGCTCTGAGCGATGGAGCTGTCGGTCGCGACGATCCGAGATCGCATCAGCAATATTTCCCAGCAGATTGAATCGTGGTCACGATCTTCGGTTGATCTCGTGGTGGTGACGAAGACCCATTCCTCTGAGGTGGTCCGTAACGTCGCTGCCGCTGGCGCGCGAGTCATTGGCGAGAATTATGCCCAAGAGGTTCGCGAGAAGGCAGCTGCGATCGATGACATCAGGTCATCAGGAGTTGACGTGCAATTCATTGGTCAACTTCAAACGAATAAGGTTCGACTTCTTGCCGGACTCGTCGACTGCATAGCGAGCGTTGATCGCGCATCCCTTGTCGATGAAATCGCAAAGCGGATGCCCAACACGCGACTACATCTTCAAGTCAACACAACCGGTGAAGCGAACAAGGGTGGCTGCCTGCCTGAAGCGTTGCCCCAACTCATTGAACGCTCGATCGAAAGAGGTCTTGTTGTCGAGGGTCTCATGACAGTTGGGCCGACATCTGCTGATGAGCAAACAACCCGAGAAGCGTTTCGTCAGGTGAAGGAACTCGCGTCTACTTTCGGTTTAGCCGTGCGGAATTATGGAATGTCAGGCGACCTCCGCATTGCTGTTGAAGAGGGATCGACGATGGTTCGTATTGGTAGTGCGATCCTCGGCGCGAGAAACTGATTCCACCCTCCGCGTCAGTGCTGCTGCGGTGGGTTAGCCTGTCGAGTCGAGGAGGAATGCCGTATGTCTCTGTGGAAGCGCACAATGGACTACCTAGGTCTCGGTCCTGACGAGGCCTACTACGACGATGAGTTCGAAGAAGACTACGAACCCCGTCAACGTCGTGGTGATGTTGGCACGCGTTCAAGCATGGTTGTTGAGGATGATGATCAGCAATCCGATAACACGGGAAGCGGGCGTCCGGTGTTTCCAAGCCGAGACTTTGATGCATCTCCGTCTCGTCGCCAGGCGTCAAGTGACGACTCAGGTGTGATCGTGAGATCTCAGAAAGCTTCGAGAGCGAGTTCATCTGAACCCCAGGCGATTCGTCCAGCCCGTTTCGATCAAGCCCAAGAAGTGGCCGACACCTTGAAACGTGGTCAGCCGGTCATCATGAATCTCGATGCCTGTGAGCGTGATGTTGCTCGGCGCCTCATCGACTTCGCGAGCGGACTCTGTTACGCCCTCGACGGCTCTATGGAAAAAGTCGCAAACGGGGTGTATCTGCTGAAGCCAACCGGCGGATCGCACTCAGACACCTGAACCCTCTTTCGTACGTAGCGGCAGGACGCTCGGTAGCCTGACGTCGATCATTTCGCCCCCACAGGATGTTTTCATGTACCCCCCTGTTTCTTCGCAACCGAATCTTCCTGCTGTAGAGGGGGAGGTGCTCGCCCGTTGGGAGGCCGAGAGCTCTTTTCAGCGGTCAATTGATATGCGCGATGCGGGCACAAATGGCTCAAATGAATTTGTCTTCTATGACGGACCACCGTTTGCAAACGGGCTTCCTCATTACGGTCACCTGTTAACCGGCTACGTGAAGGATGCGATACCTCGTTACCAGACGATGCGTGGTCGACGGGTGGAGCGCCGGTTTGGGTGGGACTGCCATGGATTGCCCGCCGAAGTTCAAGCGGAAAAAGAGCTTGGTATCTCCGGTCACCCTGAAATCAGTGCGTTAGGTATCGACAAGTTCAACGACTCGTGCCGGTCCAGTGTCTTGCAGTTCACAGAGGAGTGGCGAGATTACGTGACTCGGCAGGCGCGCTGGGTTGATTTCGATAATGACTACAAGACGCTCGACGTGCCGTACATGGAGAGCGTCATGTGGGCTTTCAAGACGCTGTGGGACAAGGGACTCATCTACGAGGGCTTCCGCGTG
>JAPOIQ010000006.1 GCA_029978815.1 bacterium | reverse complement strand
GACGCCGAGGGATCTTTCCGTAATCTCCACTTGCTCACTGCAGGTGACACGGTTGAGGTGTCAACCACCGATGGCCGACTGTTCACCTTTGAGGTGGTTGAGCGTCATCTCACCTCTGATGATCGTGATGAAATTCTTGCGGCAACGAGGTCGCTATCGACGACGTCAATCTCGTTGATTGCGTGTAGTCGAGCAAATTTCTTGCCGACGAGCCTTGCGTATCGCATCATCGTGAATGCTCGTCTGGTGAGTTGGCGAGAACTCTGAGCATTCCACTTCCTGCTGGGTGAATCACCTTGTGCAGTAGTGGTGTTAAGGGGGTGGCCTCTAGCCTTACGAAAGCAATTCCGTGAATTGTCCCGCCGGGTTAGCTCAGTTGGTAGAGCACTTGACTTGTAATCATGTGGTCGCGAGTTCGATTCTCGCACCCGGCTCCAATACGGCCTAACTCTGATGCTGTTCGTAGATCGCTCCCAAGTGGTGAGCGACAACATCCGCAAACATGACTGGTTCGTAGTTGGGCGACTGCCCGTCTTCGATGCATGCAGGTAGCGGTGCGACCTCCGTCAACATGTGGGGGTCGCAGAACAACACACATGAGTATCTGTCAGATGAGCCGCGGTTTCTTACGCGGTGAGGAGTTGCACGCAGGCGACCGTTACTCCAACGATGCAACATTGACCCGGCGTTCATGACAAACGCCCCATCGATTGGTTCGACATCGATCCAGTCGCTATTGCCGTGCGCAACCTGCAACCCACCGGCTGAATCCTGAGCGACGAGCGTGAGCGCGCCGAAGTCGGTATGCGGTGCCGAACCAAAGACATCCTCGGGCGCATCGCTACTCACTGGCGGATAGTGCAGGAGCCGAAACCATGTCGTTGGTGTGGCGAAGCTCTTCATGAGGTCGCCGTGGCCGTGAAGCCCATCGTCGATAAGACCGAGAACTCGCAATGCAACGTCACGCATTGCGTCGTGACAGCGCACGACTGGTTCACGAAAGTTGTCGAGATCCGGCCACTGATTTGGGCCAGCCAGCGGCGTCTTGGCGAGCACTTCATTCGAGTCAATCGCATCTTCGCGCATCATCATGAACGACTCGCTTCGGTTTGCTGCGGTGGCTGCGACAACCTCTGACGACCGATCAACAGCCGTGCCATCGGCGATGTATCCACGATGATTGTGATCAAGCGCAATTGCTAATTTGTCGTCGAGTGGCAAAGCATGGAAACGAGAGGATGCTTCAAACGCGCTGGCAATTGTGTCTGGGTTCACACCGTGCCCAATGATCTGTGCAAAGCCGATGCGCGAGTAGGCATCGATGATTGCGTCGGCGACGTCGTTGTCAGGAAGTTCGAGATCGATAACGGGAATCGAAGTGCTCATGATGTGATGGACGTTAGTGCGCATTGCGACATTCGGCTCTGCCCGAATCTCATGGGTTCGTCGAACGAGGTACCCTAAAAAGATGACTGTCAATCGAGTTCGAATGTTGAGCAGGGCCGCTCACCGTGTGCGGGCGGTAGCGGCTGTAGCTGCGAGCACAGCAGTTATCGCTGCCTGTGGTGGCGGAGATGCTACTGACTCCACCTCAACGACGATTGAGCCTGTCGCTGAGACGACAACGGCACCAGTTGAGACAACGACCACGGTCGAAGTCACGACGACGACCGCACTTCCCGAAATCGTCACCGAAGGTGCAACGGTCATCGTTGCGAACGCGAGCAGCGTGAATGGTTCTGCTGGTCGAATGTCAGAACTACTCGCAGCAGAGGGTTTTGATATGGGGACACCAACGAACTCGACTGAGGGCGCTCTCGGCGCATCAAAGATTTATTACATCGATGATGAAGCAGCGTTGGTAGTTGCTGAATCACTCGTCCGAGTATTCGGTGGCGTGATTCAACTCGTCGAAATGCCAACAGTCCCACCAGTGAGTTCTTCTGAAATTGGCGACGCCGGCGTGCTCGTCGCGCTTGGCGATGACTTCGCGGACCAGTTGCTCCCAGGAGCAACGTCAAGCACTCCCTGATCGATGTAGCTAGCTGACAATCTCACGTACCCGAGCAAGCAACATGTCGAGTGCGGGACGATTGAGCCCACCTTCGGGAATGATGACGTCAGCGTGAGCGCGACTGGGCTCAATGAAGTCCTCGTGACTCGGTCGAACGGTTGCGAGGTACTGCGCAATGATGCTTTCTTGAGTGCGTCCTCGCTCAGCAACATCTCGTTCGAGTCGACGGATGAACCTCAGATCAGCTGGGGTATCAACGAATATTTTTAGATCAAAGCGATTCCGTAACTCGGTGTTCCAGAGCACAAGAATTCCTTCGACAACGATGATGCGTGCAGGCTGCACCCAGTCAACGACGTCTGTGCGGTCGTGAATCGTGTAGTCGTACGTTGGGATAGGTGCGGGCCGCCATTCAACGAGTTCAGCGAGGTGTTCGTTCATGAGGTCCCAGTCGAAGGCAGAAGGGTGGTCGTAATTTGCCGCTGCCCGTTCTTCCATTGGTTGCTCGGTTCGCGAGATGTAGTACGAATCGAGTTTCACGAGAGCAAGTTCTTCGACTCCCATGGCATCAACGAGTCGCTCCGCAATCGTTGTTTTTCCGGAAGAGGTGCCTCCGGCAACTCCGATGATGAATGGCTTGTCGGACACGTTTGCAGAGGATAATTCATGAAACATCCGTGACGGTTCTGGAGGGTGCTTGTAACTAGACCCCCTGAGCGGTAATTCTTGTGAGGTGATCACAGATCGTCAGCGAGCCATTCTCGAATTCGAACGCACATGGTGGACGCTTGACGACACCCGTGAGCGGGCGATTAGGGCGCGGTTCCAGTGCTCTGTTGACGAGTACCATGGTGAGTTGAATGAACTGCTGGAACTTCCGGGGGCTCTTGAGCACGATGAACTACTGGTTCGTCGACTTGAGCGTCAACGGGTGATCCGGCGTCGTGAGCGACTCGGTACCGGCACCGATGCATCGGGAGGAACGTCGAAATGAGCGATTCGAGAGATTCAAGTGGAGGCATCCCGAGGCGAGTGCCGAGGAACGAGCCTGCTCAAGTTGCAGGCGGGCTCGCAATTGTGCTGTCCGTCATCGCAGTCGTTGTCGGTTTCCTTATTTTGCGGTCAATTTCATCGAGCGGTGACGCCGTGCTCGGTGGCCCAGTCGCCTCAACTGCTGTCGAAACAACTGTTGCGGCTGACGCTTCCTTGACATCAACCACGATGGTGCTTGAGACCACAACGACAGTTGCTGGTCCTGTCACCGAAGGTGCGTCGGTCATTATCGCAAATGCCAACGGCGTCAGTGGTTCGGCTGGTCTGTTGAGCGATGAACTTACCGCCGCGGGTTATTCAGTCGGGTCACCAACAAATGCATCATCGTCGATTGGCGGCCGCCTAGAACTCACCGTCGTCTACTACGACGCAGGTATTCCTGCAGCCCAGGCGGTCGCTGAATCTGTAGCTGCCTCAATGGGTGGCGTGTCCTCGATTGCACCAGTGCAAACACCTGCACCGACACAGACAGGATCGCTCGACGGCGCCGGTGTTCTCATCATGCTCGGTCTCGACAAAGCTGGTCGCACGCTCGAAGAACTTGCGCCCGCAGCCGTAACTGAAGTTGAGGCTGGTACGTCGGGCGGCTAGCCCGCCGAATGTGCTGACAGAATTTCTCGTGCGGTCTCATTGATGAGACGCCGTGTTTGAGACATCGCTGCCTCGAGTCCGTAACGGTCGGTAAGCGAATACGTGGGAAGCCGAGTAGAGACATCGTCATCGGTGAAGCCACAGATCACAGCGACGGGAATGTTGCGTTCGAGTGCAAGTCGAGAGACACCCCCCACGACCTTGCCCTCAAAACTCTGTGCATCGAGGTGTCCCTCTCCGGTAATCACGAGGTCGACCTGCTCGATGGCGTCGTAGAGGCCAACTTCATCAGCGACAAGGTCGAAACCAGGTTCGATCGCCCCACCTAGCGCAACAAGTCCACCGGCAAGGCCACCTGCGGCGCCAGATCCCGGAATCTCTGTGACATCCACCCCGTAGTCCTTTTCGTACATCTGAGCGAGTCGCTGTAATCGGCCGGTCAGAAGGTCGACGTGGGCAGGGGATGCTCCTTTCTGTGGGCCGAACACCCGAGCAGCATCAACAAACGTTGTCGTGACGTCGCATGCAATTCGAAGATCGACGCCGTTCAGTCGGCCAGGCGATCCGATTGCTTGCACTGCTCCGAGTCCACCGTCGGTGGTCGCGGAGCCTCCCAGGCCAACGATGACGCGGCGGGCCCCTGCCGCAACTGCGTGAAGGATGAGCTCACCGACACCAGCCGTTGTCGCATCAAGCGGTTGGTTTGCTTCGGCTCCGCCGGCAAGTTCCAACCCAGCGGCTTGGGCCATTTCGATGATCGCGGTGCGACCGTTCAGCCTCCATCCGGCATCAACCGGTGAACTGAGCGGGCCTGTCACCCGATGATGCCGGTTTGCTCCGCCAAACACTTCGAGTAGTCCCTCACCACCGTCGGCAAGGGGTAACTCGACGACTTGATGGCCTAGGTCCCAACACGCGTCACCGATTGCCGAAGCAACTTCGTGGGCGGTTGCAGTGCCCCGAAATTTGTCGACTGCCGCGAGTACTCGCATACCGACAACCTACATGAGCTCAGTGTGTTGAAATCCGACCAACTCGGTAGTGTTTTGGGTATGGCCGTAACCGTTCGCATCCCAACTACCCTCCGTCCGCTTTCCGGAGGAGAAAAGCAAGTCGAGGTGGCAGCTGGGGCTCTCTCAGATGTCATCACGGCGCTCGAAGGAGCGCACCCCGGTTTTGCAGATCGTCTCCTTGATGAAGACGGCAACCTGCGCAAGTTTGTCAATATCTTCGTTGATGACGATGACGTTCGTTACCTGAATGGACTGTCAACCGAAGTTATTGACGGCGTCACCGTCAGCATCATCCCAGCTGTTGCTGGTGGCTGATCGATAGGCAAGCGCGACGCCCTCCTCTCCTGCGAAATTTGATCGGTGGCTATGAAGGTCGCTCTCGTCACGTCTGCCGGACTTGCGCACCCAGATATCGATCTACCCCCACTTGTCCACGAATTGTCAAACCTTGACGTCGAGGCAGAGATCGTCAGCTGGGATGCGGATGTCGATTGGTCGATGTATGAGGCTGCAATTATTCGGTCGACCTGGGACTACCACCGCCGCCTCGACGAATTCGATCATTGGTTGACGGAGGTCGCAACACACACCCAGCTCTGGAACCCCGCCGAGGTCATTCGTTGGAACCTCGATAAGCGGTATCTCGTTGACCTTGCAGCCAATGGGCTACCAATTGTCCCGAGCGAGTTCGTCGACAGTAGACAACCGAACTGGCAACAACGAGTTATGAGTTTCGGCAGCGACATCGTGGTGAAGCCAGCGGTTGGAGCAGGATCACACGGTGTGCGTCGGTTTACTGACGATCACGACCAGGCGATCAACTATGCACATGAATTGATCGAGCATCGCCAGACGCCCCTGATTCAGAGCTACCTCCACGACATCGACACCTACGGCGAGGTCGGACTCGTAACTGCCGGTGGTGTGTTGAGTCACGCGTTTCACAAAGCGGCGATACTCGATGGCGAACCGGAATGGTCAGGTGACGATCACGTTGTTGAAGTCATCACAGCACATTTGCCATCAGATCAAGAATTGGCGCTTTGCGAACGAGTGCTTGCCGTACTGCCGCCGACGGCTTATGCCCGGATCGACTTGTTGCCAACGAATGATGGCCCCGTGATTTCTGAGGTCGAACTTATTGAACCTTCACTGTTCTTAGAGGTAGACCCCGGTGCAGCGCAACGAATTGCGTCGGCGTTCGCCTCCCTGCTTCGTCGATAGCCTCAATGCCATGCAAATGGAAACCGGTGTCTGTGTCCTCCACCTCTTTTGTGCGACGACATCAACGGTCGATCGAGGCGCGGTGAATTCTGCAGTCAACGATGCTCGTTCTGCCGGGTGCCAGGTGATCACCGCCGCAATGCTCGGACATAAAGCCGATGTCGGCGTGATGGCGATCAGCAATGACACCGCTGCGCTGTACACACTGCAGACGCAACTACAGCGCGCAGGGCTAAACATTCGCGATAGTTATCTCAGCATCACTGAAGTTAGTGAGTACGCCAAAGGTCTTCCCGAAGAAGCCCTTCGTGATCGCCTCTATCCGCAACTTCCGCCCGAGGGAAAGCCAGCGTTCTGCTTCTACCCGATGAGCAAACGTCGTGAAGGGCACGCCAACTGGTACGCAACTCCATTCGATGAACGCACGGCGATGATGATGGAGCATGGCAAAAGCGGACGAGCATTCGCAGGCAAGATCGTGCAACTCGTTACGGCGTCAACCGGTCTTGATTCTCACGAGTGGGGCGTGACGCTGTTCGGGGTCAGCCTAGAGATCATTAAAGACGTCGTGTACACGATGAGATTCGACAAAGGCTCAGCTCTTTACGGAGAATTTGGTGACTTCTTTGTCGGATATCTCGCCCCGATTGATGAACTCGTCTAGCAATATCGACGGGCCGCGGTTTCTTGACGATGTTTCTCTACGGGGAGATCTCTACCCCGGTCTCATTAAAGATGTACTCCCGGCCAGATTCGTCGAAGCGGAACTCACGGAACCACGCTCGGCTGAGATCTCCGGTCGCGCTGAGATCGACCGCTCCCGATCGACCGTTGTAATCGATCTGCAAACCCTGATCGATGAGAGCGGCGCACTCTGCGTAGGTGCTACAGAGTCGTCCACCTGACGACACCGATGCCATTTGGTTAGCAATTGACCGTGGAATGTCACTTCCCGCTTGGCGGGCTGCAAGAGCGATCAGCATGACGCAGTCGTAGGCATTTGTTGAGAAATAGCCATCAGGCGAATCGACGGTCGTGACGAGCGCGCGCGCTGCGACACCGATGATTTGCTCGCGAAGGCGATCAGAGATCGTTGCGATGGTATCGGTGGCGCCGCGAAGACTGTCGTTCACCACAACGAACGGCGGGATTGACCCGGCGTCATTTGGAAGTGCAGCATCAATTGCAGACAGCATTCGAGCGCCGTCGGCGACATCACCAAGCACAGCGATTACTCGGGAACCCGTCTCGAGGATGCTTGCGGCATCATCGGCGAGGTCCGGGTCGCTTCCCGAGAAAGGAACGGTCGCGACCAATGTGAGGCTTGGGCGGCGTTCGACGGCTGTTTCTAATGAATTTGCGAGACCTCTTCCGTAGGGATCATCGAGATGAACAATGGTCAGTGAGCCACCGCCCGTACGTGCGGCTGCGCGAGCAAGAGCGGACATTTGAAGACTGTCGCTTCCTACCGTTCGGAAGAACAGGTTTGCATCCGGAAATCGATCCAACAGCAACGAAGTGGCAGTTGGTGAGCACGCAAGGACCTCGGCATCGACTGCCTGATCAAGCATGGAAAGCGCATTGAGTGATGACGCAGGCCCAACAATTGCATCGACATCTGACTGCAGGACAATTCCGAGGTCGAGTGATGTTGCCTCATCGACGAAATTGACCTCCAGTGGGTTCCCGAGCACCCCACCCGCTGCGTTGATTTCGCTCACAGCAAGACGAACAGCCTCCGTCATCGGGGTGCCAATTCGGGCTCCGGGCCCAGTTGCAGGAAGGAACGCAGCAATTCGCACGATGCCATCCCCAGATTGCTGAGGAGCAGTGGTAGTAGCCGGTGGATTGACCGTGAGTTCAGGGCTCGAATCCGATGAAGTGGTGCAGGCGGCAGCCATGATCGCAACGAGACCAAGTGAGAATACGATTCGGGCATTCACCCAGCCGCTCGTGCAAAAGATCATGAGGCCACGATAGAAGAGAACGATGGGTGAACAGTCGTCGCCGGTTCAAGTGCTGCGCGAGATGCTGCATGACTGCATCCCAAGTTGGCTTGCAGGAAAAATGAACGAGGTGTTGTGCCAACAAGGAAGAGAAGGAGCAGTGGTCAAAGACAGCGTTACCGATGTCGTCGAATCTGTATCAACAACCCTCCTTGCGCAACTTGACGAACTCCTCGCCACCGACCCTGATGAGCAGCGGGCAAATCCCCTTGCGGTGGTGAGAGCCGCCCTTCAGGTGCCAACTGAGTGTCTTCTGCAGGCGGGAGCACAACCGGTTGCACGTGACGAATTTTCGCAGCAAGCGAACCCGGATGATCTCTTTGGACTGGCTCCTGCAACGTGGAGCGACATCGACCCCCGTCTTCATCAACCTGGCCTCGAATGGGGGGCGTGGAAAGCGGCCACCATTCTCATGCGGCGACGTGAGGAAGGCCTTCGCTGACGGCGACGGTCGGTCGCAATTGCATCTACCCTGTCGAATATGTCGAGGCGAATTTCACCCACTGCTCGAAATCGCCTGATCTCGTCGTCGTCCTTGACCGGCAAGGAGTTCTGTACGGCGCTCTCAGATGTCACAGATCGATGGCTGATTAAGCTGTTTGAGGCGGCGCGAGAGCAGCATCCGAAGGCTCCTAAAATTGCTCTTCTCGCGGTGGGTGGTTACGGACGCGGGGAGCTTGCCCCGTTTAGCGATCTTGATGTGTTGGTCATCCACCGCAGCAAATCTGAACGAGTGGAGCCTCTGGCGTCTGCAATGTGGTACCCGATTTGGGATGCGGGGGTGGCGTTAGGACATGCAGTACGCAGTGTTGACGAACAAGAAGCGTTAGCAAAGTCCGACATCGATACGGCCTCGAGCCTTGTCACCGGCCGTTTCCTCGCCGGTGATGAACGAATGGCTCAGCACGTTCTCGAGCAATCGCAGGTTGCCTGGCGTCGCCGCAGAAAGAAATGGCTGGCCGAAATTCGCGAGGCATCTGAGAAACGACGGACGTCTGCTGGAGAGGTTGCGTACACACTTGAACCAGACATCAAAAGTGGTCACGGTGGACTCCGAGACGTTCAGTCGCTCTGGTGGGCTCGTGCCGCCGGTCTTTCAATTCCTGATGCTGACCTCACAGCTCTCAACGAATGTTATGAAACGCTTCTCCGCGCTCGAGTTGGGCTACATCGATCAACTGGTCGACGAGGAGAGGTGCTTCGCCTCGAAGACCAAGACGTAACCGCTGTCGCTGCTGGTTTTACTGATGCCGATGAGATGATGTCGGAGATATCAGCTGCGGCTCGCACGATCGCTTGGGTGTCGGACGAAACATGGTCGCGACATGGACGTGTTGGTGACGGACGACCCGTTCGCCTCGCTCCAGGCATCAACATCGTCGAGGGCGATGTTGAAATTGATGATGATGCAGATCTCACCAACGATCCCACACTGATCTTGAGAGTTGCCCAAGCATCCGCGCGATCAGGACATCGCATTGGTCGAAAAAGCCTTCAGCGGTGTGCGCAAGAAATGCCGGACTGGCCCGACCGTTGGCCTGCTGGCGCGGTCGACGAGCTCGTCGCATTACTGCTCGAAGGGCATCGAGCGATTCCCGTGCTCGAAAGCCTCGACCAGCACTCGCTCATTGAGCGCATCTTCCCCGAATGGGCCCCGGTTCGGGCGAAGCCCCAGCGAAACGCCTACCATCGCTTCACCGTTGACCGTCATCTGTGGGAGGCCGCAGCGAATGCCGCCGAACTCGCCGATCGTGTTCAACGCCCTGACTTGCTTGTGCTTGGTGCGTTATTGCACGACATCGGTAAGGGTTTGCCGGGGGAACACACCGAGGTCGGAATGGATCTCGTGGCGAGGTCGATCGGGCCACGGTTTGGGCTGTCAGCGGCCGATACCGACGTCATTGTTGCGATGGTGGAACACCACCTCTTGTTGCCTGATGTTGCGATGAGACGAGATCTCAGTGACCCCTCGACGATCGCTGCTGTCGCAGGACAAGTCAAGGATGCCCAGCGGCTTGAGTTGCTGCATGCGCTGACGGAAAGCGATTCGAAAGCCACCGGTCCATCAGCATGGGGTTCGTGGAAAGAGGGGCTTGTGAACGATCTGGTGAGCAGGGTTGGACACGTCCTTGGCGGAGGAGACGTCTCCGAGGCAACATGGCAACTCTTTCCTGATGCCGCCACTCTCGAACGGATGGCGACCGGCGAAACATCGATTCTTCTGAGTGAGGAACAGGGACACGATCGTCTCACCGTGGTGACCCCCGATATTCCTGGAGCGTTCAGCAAAGTCGCGGGTGTTCTGTCGCTACACGGCCTTGATGTGGCCGGTGCTCGCGCGCATTCTGATGAGCCACAACCTGGAGTTGTTGCGATGGCGGCATCCCAAGTACTCGTGATTCGTCCGAGGACTGGGGTCGACTGGGATCCGGTCGTTGTCGATCTCGAGCGAGCGTTACGCGGTGAGTTAGCGATCGAAGCAAGGCTCGCGGAGCGGGTGAAGAACCAGCGTCGCCGGCGTGCAACCCAGGCGAATGTATTGAGTAAGCCGACTGTTGTTTTTGATGACACAGCCTCATCGAATGCAACGGTTATTGAGGTGCACTGCGAATCGTCGCTGGGTGTGCTGCATCGCATCACGAAAGCGTTGGCTGAACTTGATCTCGATATTCGACATGCAACCGTTCAAACGATCGGGATGGAAGTGGTCGACACCTTCTATGTGCGAACTCGCCGCGGAACTCCGTTGCTCGATGACTTTCATCGCAATGAAGTTCGTCGAGCGGTTCTTCACGTCGTGAGTTGACGACTAGGTTGTCGATGAATGACGTCACCGGTTCCTGACCCACGAGACCTCGTTCGATGGAGCGATACATTGGCGGCGATCGCCCGAACCGGCATGGGCTTCACTGCAAGTTTGTATGAACGTGAGCGGTACGAAGAAGTGCTCCACGTGGCTGCGGATATCAAGGCGGCCGCACAGACACTGTCTGAAGGAATTGAGACTCACAGAGAGACAGATCACTTCGTTCAGGAGTGGCTTGCAAATGTCGGCGAGGGTGTCCCTGGGTATGTGACACCCAAAATTGCCGTCGGTGCAGTCGTCGGTAATGACGAAGGTGAAATTCTTCTCGTCCAGCGACGTGAATCTGGAGTTTGGCTCTATCCGACCGGATGGGCCGATGTCGGATACTCGCCTTCTGAGGTCGCGGTAAAAGAAGTCGAGGAAGAAACAGGAATCATCTGTGAGCCGGTGAGTTTGCTGTCGGTGATCGACGGTCAACGAATGGGATTTTCTCGATTCGGGATGTACATGCTGCTCTTCCTCTGTCGAGCAACGGGTGGCGAACTCCAAGGTCACCCGCTTGAAACAAGTGATGTGGGTTGGTTTGCAGAGGACGCGTTGCCTGAGGTGACTGCTGGCGCTCAGTGGTGGGGTTCGATGGCGTTCGCTGCGATCAGAGGCGAGACGATTGAAACCGGCTTTGATGCGCCTCGCTCGCCGGTGTGGCGAACTGACTCGTAGTTAATTCTCGTTATCGCGTTCGCGAAGGAACTGCTCAACCTCGTTGAGAAGGTCGTCAGATTCTGAGAGATCAATTGGACCACTCGAATCTTGATCGTCATCCATATCGTCAACGATTGATTCAAGTTGCTCAATGTGGATCACAAGGTCATCATCGTCAGAGATGAGTGCTTCAACCCGGGCGTCGTAGTCATCAATTTCTGATGCAAGTCCACCTGTTGGGGCAGGAGTTCCCATCATGCCGCTGGCCCGTTCAATGAGGGCAACTGCGGCTTTTGGAGATGCCACTTGTGAGGCGTAGCCGGGTACCGCGGCCCACAGGGATGCACCTGAGAAGCCTGCAGTCGTGAGGGCGTGTTGGACGACTCCGACAATTCCGGTTGGGCCCTCATAGCGAGAGCGCTCGAGATCAAACCTTGCCATGAGTTCATCGTCGGCTGCGCTACCAAATACGTGCACAGGACGGGTGTGAGGCACATCAGCGAGCAACGCTCCCAGACTGATGATGAGAGGGCTTGAGTATTTCTCTGCGATACCGACGATTTGCGCAGCAAAGGTTTTCCAACGCAGTGCAGGCTCGGGGCCGAGAATAAAAATGACATCAGAACCGGGCAGAGATGCTGACCACACGCCGACCGTTGGCCAGACAATATTTCGCCGCTGTTCTTCATCGAGCCGCACGTGAGGCCGCACCGTTGCGAAATCGGTGAACGCCTCAGGGTCAATGTCAGCAAGTGCCTCTGCTCCGCTCGTCTCGATCAGCGTGCGGACAGCGGTCGACGCAGCGTCACCTGCATCATTCCAACCGGTGAAGGCGAGGACTATCACGGGGTTGGTGAGTTCTGGTTCAGCGTGCCAGCGAATATGTCTGGTGTCGAAGTCCATGACACCACAGAGGCTACCGGTGGCATGAGATGTCAGATACCGTTAGCGCCGTGACAATTTCTGTTCGAGCGGCGACGGAGGTCAATGATGACCTTGTTGAGTCGTTCGCTCGTCTCATTCCGCAACTCTCGTCGTCCTCGCCTGCTCCGTCAGCTTCGGACTTGTTGTCGATTATTGATAATCCGAATTCGGTCTTGTTCATTGCAGAAGTTGAAACCGATGGCGTTCGCTCCGTTGTTGGCAGCTTGACACTTGCGTTCTACCGTATTCCAACAGGCCTCAAGGCGTGGATTGAAGATGTTGTCGTCGACGAATCAGCCCGAGGCCTCGGTGTTGGGGAAGCATTGAATGTTGCTGCGATCGACGAGGCACGTCAACGCGGAGCGAAAAACGTGAGTCTCACCAGTCGCCCTTCGCGCGAAGCGGCCAATCGGCTCTATTTACGGCTGGGGTTCGAGCCGTATGAAACCAATCTCTATCGCTTTGGTCTGTAGGGACTCGCCATGATTGGCCTCGGAACGATGATCAACATCGTTGCGGTTGTTGTCGGAGCGACAGTTGGTCTGCTTATTGGAAATCGCTTCTCGGCGACAACCCGTGAGACGGTGACAAACGGATTAGGGCTCATCACGCTTGTGGTCGGGGCGTTGAATATTGCTGCAATCAGCGACGATTCCTTCTCAGATGCGGTTGGTTCCGAATGGACATTGATTGTCGTGCTCGGTGCGGTTGTGTTGGGAGGCATCTTGGGGTCTTCACTCGGAATTGAAAACCGCCTCAACAATGTAGGGAGTCGCTTACAACAACGATTTGGCGGTGGAGATGCAGGTGACGAAGACCGTGCCCGATTCATAGAGGGATACGTCAGTGCCTCGCTGTTGTTCTGCGTTGGCCCGCTCACGATTCTTGGCTCGCTCAGCGATGGGCTTGGTGAAGGCATCGATCAACTTGTGCTGAAATCATCCTTGGACTTGTTCGCATCGATGGCCTTCGCCGCGTCACTCGGAATTGGCGTCATGTTCTCGGCCGTCACGGTCGCCGTCGTCCAGGGCGCTCTCACCCTGCTTGGAGTTGCATTCGGAAGTTTCATGCCCGATGCATTGATCTCTGCGATGACAGCTGCCGGAGGAGTTCTCCTTCTCGGTATCGGAATTCGACTTCTGCAACTAAGAGAGATTCGGGTTGCAGATATGTTGCCGGCGCTTGCGATTGCCCCGGTGATGACATTTGTGATCGACATTCTTCGATAACGCTGGCGGAGAACATCCTGATATGTTCTCCGCACATCATCACCTGAGGGGGCATCAGATGGCAGAGATCGGTGGAATTTGTGACCCGAGGTTTGAGCAGTTGCGAGAGATACTTTCTGCGAACCTCGATGCTGGTGCCGATACTGGTGCAAGCGTCGCGGTCATGCTCGGCGGAGAACTTGTGGTCGATATGTGGGGAGGCGCAGTTGCCGCAAACGATCCGACTCCGTGGCAACACGACACGATCGTGAACGTGTGGTCGACGACCAAAACGATGATGGCCTTAAGTGCTCTCTTGCTCCTCGATAGAGGACTACTTGACGTTGATGCTCCGGTTGCGAACTATTGGCCCGAGTTCGCGCAGAACGGGAAGGAACATGTTCGTGTTCGACATTTCCTTGGCCATACCTCAGGGGTCTCGGGTTGGGAAAAGCCAGTCACCGTAGAGGACGTATTCGATTGGCAGGCCAGTACCGAAAAACTTGCCGCCCAAGCACCCTGGTGGGAGCCAGGCAGCCAGTCGGGATACCACGCAATGAACCAAGGGCATCTCGTAGGCGAGGTGGTGCGACGGATTACAGGAATGAAGATTGGCGAGTTCTTTCGTTCGGAAATTGCTGAACCATTTGGTCTCGATTTTCATATCGGACTTCCAGAAGGCGAATTCGGTCGCGTTGCTACCTTGACTCCACCTCCACCTCCAACAAATAATCTTCGCGCTCTTGGGCGCGAACACCCTGCAATCAAGACCTTTACGGGGCCGCTCGTGATAGCTGATTACGCCAGTTCACCTG
>JAPOIQ010000116.1 GCA_029978815.1 bacterium | reverse complement strand
GGCGCCACAACTACGGCTGGGGCCCACGTACTCACCGCAGCCGACAGGGAATTCCAGGTTCCCACCGCCACCCCCGCGAGAAACGCGGCTCCAAGCGTGGTTGCTTCGGTGACGGGAGACACTTCGACGGTGCGCTGAGATGCATTGGCGAGCGCTTGGACGAATGTGGGGTTCTTGCTCATTCCGCCGTCAATTCGAATGACATCCACATCAACTTTGGCATCGGCGATGACTGCTTCGACCAGGTCTGCTCCTCGGTGGGCGACCCCTTCGAGCACTGCGCGAACCATGTGAGCTCGAGTAGTTCCCCGAGTGAGGCCAACAAATGTGCTTCGAGCACCGTAATCCCAGTGCGGAGTTCCGAGGCCGAGCGGGGCGGGAACGAACATGACTCCCTCGGTTGACGCACAGGTTGAAGCGATGTTGTGGCTTTCGGTGCTCGTTGCAATGAGCCCGAGGTCATCTCGAAGCCAGTCGATATTGGATCCCGCGGCGAGCATGATCGATTCAGCACCAAATGTTCGTTGGCCGGCTTCTGCCCACGCCACGATGCCGAAACATCCACCGTCCCCACGACGAGTACTTTGGGCGAGCGGAGAACCGTTGGAGATCACCGTGTCGAGCATCCCTCCTGTTCCGAAGGTGATCTTGGCAAGTCCCGGCGACACGCATCCTTGACCCACGAGGGAGGCCTGCTGGTCTCCAATGACAGCGACGATTGGTGGTGAACCCGGCAGCGCATGAGCAATTGCGCATTCGCCGACGCTGTCGACAATGGTCGGCAACATCGACATTGGTGTATTGAAGACATCGCAAAGCCGTTCATCCCAAGAGGCGGTCTGGGGTGAGTACCAGCCGGTAACCGCTGCATTGGTGTGGTCGGTGATATGTGATTGACCACCTGAGAGCGCCCACACGATCCACGAATCGATCGTCCCGATGCAGAGGTCAAGTCCTCGAGCGTTCTCGACTGAGTTCAACAACCATTGCGCTTTCGTCGCGCTCTGGTTCGGAGCGACTGCGACACCGTGCTCGCTCTTCGCTGTCATGCATTCGCCAACCGTGCGAAGGTCCTGCCAACCCAGCCCCGGACCGACTGGTTCTCCGGTCGATCGATTCCACACCACCGTGCTGGCGCGCTGGGTGGTGATCGCGACGCCGGCGATGCCGCCCGCGGTACGTATTGCAGCGGTTGCGAGGTCGATGACGGCACGAGAAAGCGCTAGTGGATCGAATTCGACGAGACCAGGAAACGGTGTTGCTGGTGGTTGTTGCTCCTGATGAAAATCGACGATTTCTCCATCGGAATTCATCGTCGCCACACGGATGCTCGTCGTGCCGACATCTATGACGAGGATCATTGACCTGACCGTTCAAACGATGGGACGAAACCTTTTGCGCGCAGACGACGCCCGATCCATCCGCCGACCAAGCCAACTCCTGCGACGACGCTGAGATTGAAGAAGGCCCCGAACCAATTCACGCTGCCTCCCGTGACGAGCTGTACCGCAATAAACAGCGCCTGGGTCGCGGAGTAGGTGCCGGTCGCGGTGACAAGTCCGTGGCTGAGTGGAAGATCGAGACGTTGCACCCACGCAGCACACCCTGAGCCGAGTGTGAACCCTCCGACGGCGCCAAGAACGAGCCAGATCGCAAGAGTGGTTGAGTTTCGGCTCGCAGCCCATGAGGCTCCAAGTGAAAATGGAATGGCGAAGACAAGTGAGACCGTCGCTCCCATGCGAAGTGCTGTGACGTCCCAACGTTGTGATGTCTGCATCTTCACCACCCTGACGATCCGAACTTGTCATCGAATCCCAATTTGCCGGGGTTCATGATGCCGTGTGGGTCGAGTGCATCTTTGATGTTTTGCAGAGAACTGAACGCCGAGCCGAGCGCCTCGCGCATGTACCTCGAACGGTTTAAACCAACGCCGTGGTGGTGAGAAAGATTTGCGCCTGCGCCAAGGGCTGCGCGTTGAGCGGCATCCCAAAGTGCTCGATGGGTTGAATCGATTTCAGCAAGCGGAGTATCCCGCGGCGGGCGCGACGCGAGACTGAAGTAGAGACATGCGCCGTCGAGATAGCTATGGGAAAGATGAGCCGATGCTGACACTGCGTGAGGAGTTGAGAGAGATGCTTCACGAACAGCGTCATACACGTCGTTGAGTTTTGACCACGGAACCGTCACTTCCATCGTGTCGATGACGAAGCCTTTCTTCGTGAGGCCCTGAAGCGCGGTTGTGTCATTTCGGTGCTCCAGCCAGTGTGCGACGCGATCTTCGGGCATCGCCGTAGCACCGCAGTTGGTGAAGCACTCACGCACGGTCTCAAGGGTTGCATCAACTATTCGTGGATGCCCCTCATCGAGCACCAACACAATGGTTTCGCTGCCGTTCCCGCCGTGGGATCGTGCCGATTCAATTGGGTCGTAGAGGCGAAGCACGGCAGGAGTTGCGTCGTGGCGTATTGCCAAGCGGCAGGCTTCAAAGGCATCGCTCAGTGTCGGAAAAGAGTATGAAGCACGACCTTGATAGTTGCTCACCGGGTGCGTTCTGAGCATCACCGACGTAATGATGCCGAGCGTTCCCTCTGAGCCAACAAATACATGGTTGAGGTCCGGTCCGACGGCACCAGCCGCATGCCCGCCAGTGTTAATCACCGAGCCATCGGCGAGGACAACTTCAAGACCAACCACCATGTCTTCGATTTTTCCGTAGCGGGTCGAATACTGCCCAGCGCCCCGGCAGGCAACCCATCCGCCAACGGTTGCGAGGTCAAAGCTCTGCGGGTGGTGGCCAACGGTGATTCCGTGATGTGTGCGCAGTTCCGCTTCGAGATCGGGACCGAACACCCCGCATTGTGCTGTCACTACACCTGATATCTCATCGACTGCGGTGATGGAGTTCATTGCCGAGAGATCGAGTACGACTCCTCCATGCACCGGGATCGAACCACCGCAGACCCCAGAACGACCTCCAGCTGCCGTGACCGGAATCGATGCCTCGTGACAAACTGCGAGAATTCGCGAAACCTCTTCAGTCGAGTTCGGATGCGCAACGACCGCAGCAAGTGAACCAACCTCTCCTTGAAGTGCCCAGTGCAATGCGAGCGGCCACCAGTCACGGCTGAGTTCAGCAACTTCTTGAGGGTTGGTTGATGCGGTTGTCACGCGACAGATCTCGGCAAGGACTGACAGTGTCGATGCCGAGATCGCCGTGCGCGTTCCGGCGAGGTGTTCTGCGTGGCCTTCGAGTTCAATCGGGGGAGTAGGAGTTGTTGTCATTACGTTGTTCCTTCGTTCATTGCATCAACCTCGGCATGACACAAACTCACGTAACTATTGAGCTCATCCTGACGCCGTACATCTGACCACCCAAGTTCGCGTTGCATGATGAGCGAGACCGGTTCGGCGCAACGCTCAGCAAGATCTCGGTGAAGTAGGTGAAGGCGGGATCGCCTCGTCATGACATCGGTGAGATGAATTGCGGCTTCATGCCGGACTGCGTACACCACGTCGGTTTCAGTGAGTTGTGAGCCCGGCAGCAAATCAGATTGTGACGAGCCGGCGTCGGCGATGTCTCGCATGGCGCGAGGATCGCGGTCGGCGAGTGCGGTTTTGCGAGTAACACAGGGATTTCGTTTTCCAATTACCCGTTCGACATGGTCCATTGTGTCTTCGGCCATCGCGCGATAGGTCGTGAGTTTTCCTCCGACGACGCGCACGTATCCCGACGCGCTCATGTCGACACGGTGTCGCCGGCTGATGTCGGCGGTCCGCCCCTCTGCGGCGTCGTCTGATGTCACGAGTGGTCTCAGGCCAGACCAGACGCCGATGACATGATCCCGGGTCACCGTTGTCTCCATCGTTGCGTTGACGGCCCGAAGCAGGTACTCGACGTCTTGCGAGGAACATTCAGGATTGTCGAGAGAGCCGTCGTGATCGGTATCGGTTGTTCCGATGTACGCAACTTCGAATGTTCCATCAGGTCGTGCCATGTCGGGTACGAGAAAGACGCTCCGCTTGTCACCTGGAACCGGCAGCACCATTGCTACTCGGGTTTGAACCAGTTCCCAAGGGATGGTGACGTGAACACCCCGGGCTGGTCGAACTGCCAATGCGGGAAGGGGCTCGCTGAGTTTCTGGTTGACAAGGTCATCAATTCGCTCAGCCCACACCCCTGCTGCGTTCACGACACATGTCGCCGGCACTTCGACCGTCGCTCCATCGAGATGAAGTGTGACTCCTTTGACGCGGCCGTCAGTGACAGTTACCTCTTCGACCGGGCAATAGTTCACCGCAACAGCACCGGCACCCACCGCAGTGGAGACAACATCAAGAGTGAGTCGAGCATCGTCCGCTCGAGCGTCGTAATAGATATACCCGCCGGCAATGCGCTCGCTGTCGAGGAGCGGAGCCATCTTGGCAACCCCCGACTTTCTCAATCTGCGGTGTAGCCGCCCAATACGCCATCCTCCTGCGGTGTCGTATGCCCACAATGCGCTGCCGAGTGCACGTGCGATACGACGAGGGAACAGCCCGTCGCGAGTGAAGATGGGGAGCAGAAAAGGAAGAACCTCAACACGTCCGGGAGCGATTCGTTGAAGAATGCTCCGCTCTCGAAGGGCTTCGCGAACAAGTGGAACATCCCCTTGTTGCAGATATCGCAGGCCGCCGTGAACCAGTTTTGAACTTTTTGATGATGTTCCTGACGCAAAGTCGCCCCTCTCGACGAGCAGAACATCGAAACCGCGCAAGGATGCATCGAGTGCGACTCCGGCCCCCGTGATGCCGCCGCCGATCACGACAAGATCGAATGGAATGCCGCTCTCTGACCGCTCGTGCAACTGTCGAGCGAAGGTTTCTCGGTGAATTCCGACAGTCGTTGTGAGAGGGGGCACTGTCTCATCGTAGTGAAGCATGAGCAGGTGCTGGAAAGACGTGCAAAAACTCTGAAAAATCTTGAAATTCCCATTGCACACAGAGTTATTCGCGCTCTAGTGTCAAATGTCACAGCTGGTAACCAAAGGGGGGTAGCAGCAATGGCAGATCATGACTTCGAATGGCGAATGGCCGGAGCCTGCCGCGGTCTCAATCCCGACATTTTCTACCCAGATGAAGATGATGAGGCTGACGTCGCCAAAGCGATTT
>JAPOIQ010000265.1 GCA_029978815.1 bacterium | reverse complement strand
TAACGGATAGTGCACCGTGTGGATCGTCCAGATCAGCCCGACCATGAACCAGGTCGAAATGAGGTGGAGGCCTGTGAGGGCGGCGGGTGGGGTTCGTTGCACGAAGCAAAACCTAGAGGGGCACGACATGGCGTGCATGACGTTGCGCGCAGATGACATATCGTTTGACTGATGAACCCGCTTGCGACCGTGAACGCGTTTATGCAGCACATCGAATCTAAAGACATCGACTCTGCTGTTGCGTTACTCGCAGACAACGTGTCGTACGAAAACATGCCGATCGATCCAATCTCAGGACGAGATGCGGTTCGTCAGGTACTCGAGGGATTTCTTCAACCCGCAGTGCACGTCGAATGGAGAGTGCTGCGCGAATGGGAAGTTGGTGGCACCGTCATTAACGAGCGCCTCGATCGATTTCAGATCGGTGACGGATGGCTCGAACTGCCTGTTGCAGGGTTCTTCCAGGTCGAGGACGGCCTCATCACCATTTGGCGTGATTACTTCGACATGGGTTCGTACATGTCGCAACTGTCGTCACTCACCTCATGATGCGACGACCCCATCTTCGTTGTCGATCGCGAGAGATTGCGATGATTAATGGCTGTTGATGTTGACCTCCACGAACGTGTTCGCTCGCTGCTTGCAGGGGACATGGCGATAACGGAGCGCGCAATGTTCGGAGGGGTGGCATTTATGTGCTCGGGCAACATGGCGGTGGGAATTATTGACGATCGATTGATGGTGCGAGTTGGACGAGACCATTGGGAGGCGGCGCTAGGTGAGCCTCACGTAGCCGAGATGGATTTCACAGGCCGATCGATGAAGGGATTTGTGTACGTCATGCCAGAAGGGCTCGTTGGCGACGGTCTAGCAAAATGGGTCGGTGCCGGTCTGCAATTCGCGTCCTCGCTGCCACCGAAGTAATCAGTCACCTGTTGGCGAGATGCCGTAAGGTTCGTTCGTGACATACACGGTCGTCGCCGAGAAACTGTCCCGAAACGAGCTCATCCTGCTCGATGGGGCAACGGGCACCGAACTCGAGCGCCGAGGTGTGCCGATGGACCCGAATGCATGGTGTGGGCCGTCGGTTGCTGAACACAGCGATGTGCTGTACGAAATTCATCTGGACTACCTCAAACTTGGTTGCGACGTCATCACGGCGAACACGTTTGCGAGTGGGCCCGGCATGCTGCGGGCCGCTGGTATCGGGGACGAACATGGCTCACTCGTCAATCAGGCAGTAGCCGTCGCGAGAGCGGCGACCGTTGAAAGCGGTCGCAAGGGTGAAACTGCCGTTGCAGGGTCGATGTCGCACATGATTCCTGTGATGCCGGGAACAGATGCTGTCGACCCATCTCTCGGGGATGTGCCAGAGGCATTTGAAGACGACTGCAGGCAGCACGCAAGTGCGCTGAGTGCGGCGGGTGTTGACATGATCCTGCTCGAAATGATGTACCACCCCGAGCGTGCAGCTATCGCGAAGGAAGCCGCCTGCTCGACTGGACTACCCGTCTGGTTTGGGCTCAGCGTTCGAGAAGGGTCAGATGGCCGACCGATCTTGTTCGATCAACATTCTGAACGGCCGATTTCTCAACTGTTCAACCTCATGGACAAGAACATTGATGCCGTGAGCATCATGCATTCTCGCGCTGACCTTGTTGAGCCCACGATCAAGCAGGTGCGTGCGTTCTGGCAAGGGCCGATTGCGGTCTACCCCGATAGCGGGCACTTCGAAATGCCGAAGTGGAACTTCAACGACGTCATGTCACCAGCAGCGTTTCGTGAATATGGCACGACCTGGCGCGATCTCGGTTGTGCCGCAATTGGGGGGTGCTGCGGACTTGGGCCATCACATCTTGCAGAGTTCGCCTCGCCTGCTCACAATATGTAGCGCATACGAATTCGGCGACTGAAGTACCGTCAGTCGAGATGGCTTCATCAACACGACTGCCGAATTCACCATTTCTTGTCGGTGTCATCGCGCTGAGTGGATGGCTGACATTTGTTGTTCTTCGCTTGTTGCGTCTTGCCGACGGTGACATTGGATATTTCGTCCTCGCAGGAACCGAGTTCACCGATGCTTCTGCTGGGCTACCTCTCCTCGATGGAGCGGGTTACGACGGACAGTTCTTCCATCGGCTTGCGGTAAGTCCATTCGATCCAGGTGATCGCGTTGCGGGAACGGTTCTTGATTCATCGTGGCGCGCAGTACGAATTGGTTACCCACTGTTGGCGTGGGCCGTTGGGTTCGTTGGCATTCCGGCGAGCTGGGCGCTCGTCATTGTCAACCTTGTAGCGGTTTCCGTCCTTGGGTACCTTGGAGGGCACATCGCCCGATCGGCGGGTCGGGATGCAATGTGGGGACTGCTCTTGCCGATGTACTTCGGGTTTGCGTTCTCGATCGCGCGAGACCTTGCCGAGGTGGTGGCGACGACAGCGCTTGTTGCGGGGGTAGTCCTCGGAATGAACCGGCGACACCTCTTGGGAGGGCTCTGCCTTTCTCTGGCGGTGCTGTCTCGAGAAACGATGGTCGCCGCAGTCCTCGTGGTCGGTCTGGTTGAAATCGGAGGTGTCATTCGCGGCCGCAGATCTCTCGGGTCGTCAGATGCTGTGTGGGTTCTGCCGTTCTTGTGCTTCATGTCGTGGCAACTTGTCGTCACATTTGTTTGGGATCGCAGTTTGTTTGATGTCGGTGGTGACACCGGAAGCCTGAGAATTCCAGGGGCAGCGCTCGTTGAGCAACTGCCAACGGTGTTCTCCGGTGACTATCTCAGTGGAGACATCCTGAATGTGGTTCACGCCATTCAGGTCGTTCTGATGCTCGCCCTTGTAATCGCTGCGGTAACAACAAGCATTCGATCTGGTCAGCCGCGCATTCTTACCT
>JAPOIQ010000357.1 GCA_029978815.1 bacterium | reverse complement strand
GGCAAGTGCTGGAGCGGACACGCTGTGGCGAATAGTTGCGGACGAACAGGTGACCTGGTTCGGAAGTGGGGCGCCGTGGTTTTCTGCATGTCGCAGGGCGGGGCTCACACCTGCCCACGACTTTGAGTTGGGTCATCTGCGTGCAATTGGCTCAACTGGGGCGCCACTACCTCCAGATGCATTCCGATGGATTTATGAGGAGGTCTCGTCAACAGCGATTCTTTCTCCGATCAGCGGTGGCACGGACATCTGCTCTGCATTCGTTGGAGGAAGTCCGCTCTCACCCGTTCGGGAGGGAGAAATTCCGGCGCGGTACCTTGGCTGTGCGGTTGCCGCGTGGGACGAGCAAGGCGCCGAAGTTGTTGGCAACCAGGGTGAACTTGTTGTCACTCAGCCGATGCCATCGATGCCTGTGGGGTTTTGGGGTGACAGCGATGGTTCGCGTTACCGGTCGAGTTACTTCGAGTTTTTCCCTGGAATTTGGCGTCATGGTGATTGGGTGACGTTCAGTGATGACGGCTCCTGTGTGATTTCAGGGCGCAGCGACGCAACACTCAACCGTGGAGGTGTCCGTGTTGGCACTGCTGAGATTTACCGTGTTGTGGAATCAGTTGACGGTGTCGCCGATTCGCTCGTGGTGCACCTGGAGGCGCCGGGCGCTGATGACCCGGGTGTGCTGGTGCTATTTGTGGCTGTAGATGATGCCTCGAGATTGAAAGACGACGTTGTAAGCGATATCCGCTCGACCGTTCGACAGGAGTTATCGCCAAGACATGTTCCTGATGAGGTTCATTTTGTTGATGTCATTCCGACCACGTTGAGTGGGAAGAAGTTGGAACTCCCAGTGAAGAAGATGTTGCGAGGGGCTCAAGCCGATGATGTGGCGAGCCGTGATTCGCTGAAAGACCCCACTGCGCTAGACGCCATCGCTCGCATTGCATCAACTCGATGAGGTTGCAGATTATCGAGGTTCAACCAGCAGGCTTTGTGCAGAAATTCCTACGGGGCCGCGCTCGTCGTGAATAGTTGATGCGGCGAGTCCTCCTCCGAGGTTTCCGTACTCGCTTCGGGCATCGAGGCAAATCCACTCGCCCTCGGGAGGTCGAACAAAGTGAATGGTGAGGTCAGGATTGATGTACAGCCACGTCAAATGCTCGACCCGTGCCGAGACACCATTTCCAAAGTCGACTGCTGCTGCGACTCGTTGTGCACCAGATGGCTCCTCGCCCGCAACAACCGGTAAGCGGAGCCTGATCCACACCACCGATCGACCCCGTTCATCCCATCCACCTGTGACGAATCGGTGCTCGCAAGCGTCAGACGCATAGGCATGATCCTCATTCATCGACACAGGCACCGATTGGGTGCCTTCGCCTTGATCTGGGATCGGAAATCCTTCTCCTTCTGCCGGGGCATCGGTTCTCTGGGTTCGAATACGCAATGCTCGTGCCTTAGCGACTTCGATCTCGCCATCGCGCATCGAAACTCCGACGACGGAAATCTTCTTTCCCGGTCTCTCAACCTCGGTAACAAGTGTGAGCGAACGGCCAACCGGAACGGGCCGTTGGAGTTCGATGGTGATACGGCTGAGTTGCCATTGGCCGTCACTGTGCTGCTCGACTTCGCGAACGAGAAGCGCAGCGGGTGGAGCGCCATGGCAATGCTCAGGGTTCCACGGTCCCTGTGACCATTTTGTGGCGATCCACGTTCCGTCCTCGCCGGGTTCAAAGAGCGCGTCGGAGGGTGTCACCTCGTGCTGAGGTCGACGGAATCCGGCACTCATCAGAGTTCCCTCTCGAGCGGGAGCACGACAGATGCAAGTTCTTGTAGGTGGTCAACCCAACTTTCCACCGTTGTCGGTTCGGTCATCGGAAGGACAACAAATTTTGTTGTCCCAACCGAAATGAACTGCTCAATCAATGCGCTCAATGCCTCCCACGATGACGGCACGAGTTTAGCAGGGTCATCAAGATTGGGACGCCGTTT